>JAJAYH010000086.1 GCA_026786325.1 Alkalinema sp. CAN_BIN05
CGCCACATAATTTTCAAATCGCCCTGTAAACATAGACCCTTGCACCGCAGCCGTTTTGTAAATTCGTTCTGGATTTCCTCGCACACCTTGAACGTGAATAATCGATCGAAGAAGGCCAGTCAGGTTTAGAATACCAAAAGCAACAGCTTCTTCTCCTTTTTCTAGAATCAAAAAACATCGTTCTCTAACTACTCCAAATCCATTAGGAGAGAAATCACGAAAAAGATTTTCTTGCTGTGATATGTCTTCGGAATTCATATCAGGCCAAAGAGTTATATCTGTATCTGGGTTTGGATTTCCATATGATTGCGATTTTATAGAAACACCATTTTGAGGAGACCACTGAAACTGACTTTTCAAATTCATCGTCTCTATTCGCATGAAAATTGTAAATTGATTTAATGTTAAATGTGATGCTCTCAGTTTTGTGATGAATTGCTCACCTGAAGTAAAGCTTACGTTGGGACCATCTAAAAGTAATGCGCCCGGATCGTAGGTCGCTTCCAGAGTTTGTTTCATCATCAGTAACGGCTGCATGATGCTCGATTTGCCAGAACTATTAGTCCCCGCCAAAATTGTCAGCCCACCTAGCTTGATTCGCGTTTCTTGTGCAAATGATTTAAATCCACTCACACCAATCTCTGTAAAGCCGATCGGACTAGCTTCCCCACGAGAATCAGATGGAGTTGTGTCAGAAACTTGAGTCATGGATTGCTTCTTGATAGATTTGATTCAAGGAATGAGAGTTTAATATCTAACAGAATACCACAGACACTTTTCCAAGAAATACAGTACTATTGGACTAGTTTCTAAATTTCTAAATTCCCCCATTCTCAATTCCTAACGCCCATGTTCAAAGTCTTACATCTTTCAGATATTCATATGGGAAGCGGCTATATCCATGGTCGTTTGAATCCTGAAACAGGCTTAAACACCCGTTTTGAAGACTTTGTACAAACACTTTCATTCTGTATCGATCGGGCCATCAACGACCAAGTTGATTTAGTCTTATTTGGCGGCGATGCATTTCCGGATGCCGTGCCTGCGCCTTACCTTCAGCAGGCATTCGCAAAGCAATTTTGTCGCCTAAGTGCAGCAAACATTCCGACCGTTCTACTCGTCGGCAATCACGATCAACATTCCCAAGGCGAAGGCGGCGCGAGTTTATCGATATACCGATCGTTGGGCGTACCAAATGTCATCGTCGGAGACACCTTAACAACCTATCGGATTGAAACAAAATCGGGGCTATTACAGGTGACGACCTTGCCCTGGTTGAACAGATCGACCCTCATGAGTAAGACTGAAACCGATGGCATGTCGATGGCTCAGGTGAGTGAAGTATTACTCGATCGGCTGCGAATTGCATTAGAAGGTGAAATTCGACAGCTTGACCCGACCATACCGCATATTTTGTTGGGACATTTAATGGCAGATGCCGCAACCTTTGGAGCCGAGAAGTTTTTGGCAGTTGGTAAAGGATTCACGGTGCCCTTGAATATTTTGACCCGAGATTGTTTTAATTATGTTGCCTTAGGTCATGTCCATAAGCATCAGGTTCTATGTGAAAACCCATTGACAATCTATCCCGGAAGCATTGAACGCGTTGACTTCAGTGAAGAGAAAGAACCGAAGGGTTTTGTGATGCTTGAAATTGCAGCAAAAGAAGAAGAAGAAAATCCGATCGTACAGGATTCATCCAAATCTTCTAAAACCACTGACCGCCAGAATGTTACGTCACAAAATCTATTTAAAACAACCTATGAATTTTGTCCTGTCCCCGCCCGATCGTTTTGCACCATAGAAATTAATCTGTGCAACTCGACCATGCCACAGGATGACTTATTAATGGCCATTCATCGATCGACCATTCAAGATGCAGTCGTAAGATTGATTTATCATCTACGGCCAGAACAAGTGGAATTAATTCAAGATATGGTCGTGCGATCGGCCTTGAGTGCAGCCCATAGCTATACAATTCAAGCAGATTTAGTCACGCAACTGTCCAGATCTCGTTTACCAGAACTCGGAGTGGGAGCAACCATTACGCCTATGGAAGCCCTACAAGCCTATTTAATAAATCGCGAAGATTTACGAGATTTAGAAGCACCTATTTTAGAAGCAGCACGGGCCTTAATGGGCGATGAACAAGGCGTGATGTTTGGCTCCAGCGGTGATCCAATGTTTGGCATTGATGTCCAAGTTCCAGTGAAACGTTCAATGGAGGCGATCGATTTCTCAATAGACACAGCAGATACGGCGGATGTTCAGTTGAGATTGCTATGACAGCAGATATGACAACAGACCAGCCCAATTCAATTGAAATCAATACCATTTGTCCGCTGTCATTAGATATCATTCATCGGATGGCCGCAGGTGAAGTGATTGATTCGGCGGCGGCTGTCGTTCGCGAATTGGTGGAAAATGCGATCGATGCAAAAGCTACTCGAATTGTTGTGTATCTATGGCTGGAGCAGTGGAAAATTCACGTCATGGATAATGGTTGTGGCATTGATGTCGAAAATCTAACCACGATCGCACGTCCCCACACCACCAATAAAATTTCAAATCAATCTGATTTATCAAACATCACAACCTTAGGATTTCGCGGAGAAGCGATTCATAGCATCGCACAATTTTCAAAATTGGAAATCTTAAGTTGCATTCTAGATTCTGGTTGGTGCGCACAATACAATAATGACGGTGAACTGATTAAACTCGAAGAAGCCGCGATCGCCCCTGGGACAATCATTCGGGTAACAGATTTATTCAAAAACTGGGAAACCCGCCGCACCGGATCGTGTTCAATTAAACAACAACTCAAACAAATCCAAACCTGTATTCAATCGATCGCCGTCGTTCATCCAGAACTAACTTTTCAGGTTTTTCAGGACGATCGCGAATGGTTGATGTTTGGCCAGACGAAACAATGGATTCAACGATTGCTACAAATACTGCCGACTGGAAACTTAAATGATTTCAGCACCATTCAAACGGATAAAATTAAACTCATATTAGGATTGCCCGATCGAATTTCGAGACGATCGCCCGATTGGATCAAAATTGCAGTCAATGGTCGAATCGTTCAACTGCCCACCGTCATTCAAACCATCATGGCGACACTACGGAAAATGCTGCCCCGCGATCGTTACCCAATTGTCCTAGTTCATTTACAAGTACCGCCCGCGCAAGTCGATTGGAACCGAGATCCCGCTAAATCGTCGTTATATTTGCAGGAACTGGACGATTGGCAAAGCTTAATCACCCAGAGCATCCAGCAAGCACTTCAATTATCAGACCAGTTGTTATCTGGTACTCGAACCACAAATTTTCTTCGGGCCGCCGAGCAAAGTGCCGGGTATGGCCGATCGCGATCGATCGATCACGCAACAGATAATGCAGACAACCCAATTGACAACCCAGATAGCCCGATCGTAACCGATTCTCAGAGGCCCAATAGCGCCCGATCGCTACCCAGCAGCTTAAAAGCAATAGCTCAAGTCCGCAACACTTATATCTTGGCCGAACATGTCAGTGGCATGTATCTAATCGAACAACATATCGCCCACGAACGTGTATTGTACGAACAGATTTGCGATCGGTGGAATATCGTGCCCATTGAGCCGTCAATTGTACTGAGTAAGCTCTCTACGCGTCAATTGGAACAGTTGGAAGGAATAGGTCTACTGGTAGACGAATTTGGCGATGGATTGTGGGCCATACGGACAATTCCAGAACCGTTGCTTCACCGAGAAGATTGTGCGGAAGCCCTGCTAGAACTGAGTCTGGGCGGGGATTTGCAAACGGCCCAAGTCGCGATCGCCTGTCGCACTGCTATCCGTAATGGCACACCCTTATCAAGCTCAGAGCAGCGTCGCCTACTTGAACAGTGGCAACAGACTCGCAATCCTCACACCTGTCCCCATGGCCGCCCAATTTATTTAGTCCTTCAAGAAACCGCATTGGCTCAATTTTTTCGTAGATCATGGGTCATCGGAAAAAGCCATGGTATTGAGTAACCCAACGAGAAAATCTATACGTACTTAGATCTTTAAGAAAAAGTTAATCCTATTCAATTGTCATTCCTAAAGCGTTTTGGTTAAACTTTTCAAAAAGTCAGCCGCAGGTTTAGTAATCCAGTTCAAACCAACTTTGAGTTGATGCTCAAACGTAGGCATTCTCATCAGATAAATCATCCGTCTAGCCAAATGAGCCGAAACACCATTGAGTTGTAATCCAAGCCCTGCCAACGTCGCATCATCTGAACCCAAGGTCATCATTTCACCGAGGTGTTGATATTTGAATGTCAACAAAGGCCGATCGGTCAAAGAAGCCCAAAGATTCCAGCCTGCATAATCGGATTGCTGGAACGCGGCTTGAGCGGTCGTCGGAATGGTTTGTCCATCAGCATCTTTACAATCAGCCAGATCACCCAGCGCATAAACTTCGGGATAGCCTTCGACTTGGAGTGTCGTTTGGACTTTGATTTGACCCCGATCGTTCTTTGGTACCGGCAAACTTTGAATCACCTCAGAAATACGTGTCCCCACCGTCCACAGCACCAAATCAACAGGCAAGGTTTCAGACTTATCAGCATATTGCAGCGTAATCTCGTCACTCTTCACATCGCTAGTCTTGGTTTGAAGATCCGTCCAGACTTTACGATCGGTCAACGCTTTTGCAGCGGCTTTACGATTAAAATCAGGAGAAAAATTCAAAATCCGATCGCCCAATTCCACAATCCGCAATCGTCCCCGATCCCCTAGTCGTTCCGCCAAATTACAGGCCAGCTCAACCCCGCTATATCCCGCACCAATAATCGCCACTCGAATTCGGTCGGCAGCACTCGCTTCCAAATCTTTCAACCGATCGCTGAGACGCATCGCATCATTCAAAGTCCGAAATGGCAGCGCATGGTCCGCCGCACCAGGAACATTCCCAATCACCGATTCACCGCCCATCGCCAACACTAAACGATCGTAGGAAAGCCCTTCAGCTTGGCCATTTTGGGTAATTTGAACCGTACGGCCTACTAGATTTACAGAATCAACCGTAGCCTGAACATAGCGAATCCCAGTCCCCGAAAGCAGTTCGCTGTAATACGGCGCAACTTCCCAGCTTTGCAAATCGCCCGTGACCACTTCGTACAACAATGGCAAAAAGACAAACCGATCGCACTTATCAACTAACGTAATTTCCGGCTTCTCATGCCCAGTCCACGGCAACTGACTCAGCCGTAGCGCAGTATATAGACCGCCGAAGCCGCCACCCAGAATGCAAATACGAGACATGAGCGGACCAGTGTTAAGGAATGTATCTCATTAGTTTACTGCGTTTTTACAATTCCTGCGCCGTGGTCCCTAATCATGGGGAATCCGAGACCACTTCCAAAGCTGATTGAGTGGGAAATATAGGACTGGTGCCCACAGACTACTCAAAATCGCCGAACTCAATGCAATAAGCTGATGATGCTTCCAAATATCGATTAGGGTACGGTTGCCGAGAAAACTGAATTGCAACGCCATTACGGTCTCACCCACCACGGCCATACCAAACGTGACGAGCGTGATGGTAATAAAATTCTCGCGAAGAAATCGCTGTTTTTGAAGGCGTGAGGTGAGATAGCCAACGAACATTAGACTGAAAATATGCGTCGGATTTTCTTCAGTCATCGCATCTTGTAATAGGCCCAACACCAGCCCTGCGCTCATACCTTGCCACACCGATCGTTTAAAGCTCCATATCACAACCCATATCAGCAGCCAATTCGGACCGATCCCAGCCAACGCCATTCCTGGTAGACGCGTGGGAAGCAGCATGAGGCATATCCATACTGACATCACCGTCAAAACACCGCCCAAAATCAACCGAAGTTCGGGACTGCGATCGATGGTCTCAACCATCTGCGTCATGCCAGGAAATTGCATTAGGGTTTCTCAGCGGGGGAGGTTAGAATTTTACTGTTTTTTGGTTCAGGGTCTGGGATAAGGTCTTCCGTCTGGGGAGGCAAGTGGGGATAAATGGCAGTCCATTCGAGGGCTGCGATCGGGGCCGTGAGCTGAATTACGGCTTCAGGCGACGGACTTTTACCCATATCGACAGATTCGACGCGTCCAACGGGAAGGCCAGATGGAAATTTCTTACTAAAGGCAGAAGTGACGACAGTATC
>JAJAYH010000087.1 GCA_026786325.1 Alkalinema sp. CAN_BIN05
ACATACTTCCCCCGCACACCGCCCGTCATATTAGCAAAGTCATACTCAGGACGTAAATCATCATCTAATTCATTCTCAAATTCCTTGTTCATAGAACCTCCGTTCTGAGCGATTTGCTTTTCGGGCACTGATAATGCGGGTTACGCCTGCACGATCCGTGTGAGAAACGATAAGTAAATATCCAAGCTTAGATACTCCAATGATAACGTATCGCCTCTCCCCGATCGAGTGGTCGGGATCCGGAAAAGTCGTCGATAATACATCCTCGAAAACGGTTGACGCTTCAACAAAGGAAACATCATGCTTTCGTAGATTTGTCGCCGCTTTTTCCGGATCCCACTCAAAATCCATTTGTGACTTCTCACGCACTAAAGTACTTCGCCGCAGGATGGTAAATCACAAACGCCGTCGTCGATTGCTCAGGATAGAGTTGTTCACTTTCATCCATCGTCAACCCAATCCGATCGGTCCCCATAATCTCCAATTGTTTGAACTGCTCAGAGACCAAAGGACAAGCCGGATAACCAAAACTATAACGAGACCCCTGATAGCGTTGGGCCAGCATATCGCGGATATTGTCCGGTTCCAAAGCGCCATATCCCAATTCATGACGAATTTTCGCATGACCCCATTCTGCGATCGCCTCCGCAATCTGAACCGCCATCCCATTGAAATAGAGATACTCAGTATAGTTATCCCCCGCAAACAGTTCCTGCGCCTTCTCCGTGGCAATATGACCCGCTGTCACCGCTTGCATCGGCAATACATCAAAAGTATCTTCTTCAACAGGACGAATGAAGTCCGAAATACAAAGACGACGCATTGATTTTTGGCGTGGGAATGTCCAAGTGACGAATGGTGTCGCAGTTTTTGGAGTCAAACCCTGTTCAATCACCGATGGATCATAAACATGGACCGAATTCCCCTCCGCAGCACAAGGATAATAGCCATACACCAACGTCGGTTCCAGCCATTTCTCCGATCGGATTGCTTCTTTCCAACGGGCCAAAACGGGATGTACTTTCGCGGCTAAGAATGCATCATATTCTTCACGAGTTTGATTTTGGGGTTTGCGGAATTGCCATTGACCTGCAATGAGTGCTTGAAGATCCATATGCCAAAATAGTTCTTCGATCGGCAATGATTCAAACGTGAGAATCTTACTTCCCCAGAATGGTGGAGTTGGGCGCTGAATATCGATATCTACGGCTTCCGATCGGACCAAATCAATCACAACAGGTTCATCAGATTTCGCTTCTTTCGGTGGACCATTCAATTCAAGTTCAGCTTCATCGATCGCCTTTCGTCCTTTTTGATTGAATGCTTCCAATTCACCAAGGAATCCATCTTCATCTTTCCATTGTTCAGACTTTTTGGCAGGCATGAACCGATCCATGAAGATCAAATCTGCAAAGGCATCTTTCCCGTAAATCACTTGACCATTGTAAACATCTTGACAATCGCCATAGACAAACTTAGGAGTCAAAGCCGCACCACCGAGAATCACCGGGACACTGATACCCCGATCGTTAAATACCTTCAAATTCTCCTTCATGAATGCCGTAGATTTCACCAGCAATCCACTCATGGCAATACAATCTGGTTTGTGTATTTCACAGGCATCCACGATCGCATCAACCGATTGTTTAATCCCCAGATTGATTACCTTATAACCATTGTTAGTCAAGATAATATCAACAAGGTTTTTACCAATATCATGAACATCGCCCTTCACCGTGGCAATTAAGAACTTACCCTTACCCGAATCATCTTGACCTTCTTCCTTCTCCATCAGCGGCTCCAGGAAAGCCACAGCCGACTTCATAGTTTCCGCTGATTGCAATACAAAGGGAAGTTGCATTTGTCCAGAACCAAACAAAACACCCACGACTTTCATACCATCAAGCAAGAAAGTATTAATAATTGACAGCGGTTCATGGCCAGCTTCTAATGCAATGTTCAATGCACCTTCTAGACCAATCCGTTCGCCATCAATAATGTGTTGTTTTAAGCGTTGGTCGATCGGCAGATCTGCCAATGTGGCCGTCGATCGTGCATCCTTCGCACTCACCCCTTCAAAGAGTTTGGTTAACGCTATCAATGGATCATAAGTACAAATGCCTTCATCATTGAATTCACGCCGATCGTAAATCAAATCTAAACAAACCTTTTGATGTTCTTCGGAGATCTTCACTAAGGGCAGAATTTTTGCAGCAGAAACGATCGCGCCGTCCATTCCCACTTGAGTCGCTTCATGTAAAAACATCGAGTTCAATGTAATCCGAGTGGCTTGATTCAAACCAAAGGAAACATTAGACACGCCGAGCATAAAGTGAACGCCGGGAAGAGTTTCACGAATCATCCGAATTGAATCGATCGTAGCTTTTGCATTCTCACGATCTTCTTCAATTCCCGTCGAGATTGGTAATGCTAAGGTATCAAAGAACAATTCATGGGCCGGAATACCGAACTTCAGCGCCGCACGATATGCCCGCTGTGCAATTTGGAGTTTCTTTTCAGCCGTTCGTGCCATGCCCTCTTCATCGATCGTCCCAATTACAACCCCCGCACCATACTCTTTCGCGAGTTCAAGTACTTTGAAAAAGCGATCGTCGCCATCTTCATAGTTTGTCGAGTTGAGAATACATTTTCCCCCGACGACTTTGAGTCCGGCTTCCATTTTTTCCCATTCAGTCGAATCCA
>JAJAYH010000088.1 GCA_026786325.1 Alkalinema sp. CAN_BIN05
GAATTCGTTTCTGCCGATCGACAAACGAAAATCCACCGCCTAGCTCCAACAAAAACTTCTGAATTTCCACCAACAACGCATTCTCCAAACCCTTCTCACTAAAATCTCCTTTCAGATCCAGAAAATCCAAAAAATAGGGATCCTTAATAAACAACTGCGGACTCGTCGGCTCCCGTTGAACCAATTGTTCTAACTCCCACCGAATCACCTCTTCCGGTTGCTTCGCGATCGCCGTCCGTTCAAACAACATCCCATTCATCCGATCGCGCAAACCCCGCACTGACCAACGTTCACTCGCACAAAGCGTCACATAGAACTCCCGTTTCAGAGGATCCTCCACCCGAATTATTTCCACAAAATGCGACCAACTCAATTCCGACGACACTGTCGGCGGAATCTGCTCCCCCGGAAAACACTCATAAAAACGCCACATTCTCAGTAGATTTCGCTCACCAAAACCTCTGCCATAATCCTGAGTAAGCCTTACCGCTAAACGTTCGATCGTCGCATCTCCATAACCCGCCCGATCGTCCGTCACCAGCGTCGTTTTAATCATCCTCCCAATATTCCAATAAGTCAGCACCAAAGCCTGATTAACCTGCGTAACAACCTGCGCCTTCGATCGTTCAATCAACGCATTCACTTCCTCATAAAGCCGCTCATCTCTAAGTGATAAATCATCGGACTGGTTCACAATACTCACAGCTTCACCCTCGCCAAATTCTGCGCGATCGCCACATTCAACGCAGCCTCTTCCACCAACTGCGCCTCAAACTCCGCCTTCAAACTCGCAAACCTTTCCGCAAACACAAAATCATCCTCCTCATCCGGCAGCCCCACATACCGCCCCGGAGTCAACACATAATCCAACTCCGCCACCCGCGAAATCGGCACCGATGCACAAAAACCCTTCACATCCATATAGGCTTCATCACCCGATCGCCAAGCATGATAGGTGTCGGCAATCTGCGCAATATCCTCAGGTGAAAGTTCTCGCGATCGTCGATTAATCAAATGCCCCAAATTCCGCGCATCAATAAACAAAATCTCACCCGATCGCGGATACCCCTCACCCCGACCCCGATTCATAAACCATAACGCCGCCGGAATCTGCGTATTCAAAAACAACTTCGCCGGCAAATTCACAATGCAATCCATCACATTCCCCTCCGCAATCAACCTCTTACGGATCTCCCCCTCCCCACTCGTCTTACTCGTCAGCGCCCCCTTCGCCAGCACCACACCCGCCTTCCCCTGGGGCGACAAATGATAGAGAAAATGCTGCATCCAAGCAAAATTTGCATTCCCACTCGGCGGCACCCCATACTGCCAGCGCCCATCTTTTGCCAACAACTCCCCACTCCAATCACTCACATTAAACGGCGGATTCGCAATAATAAAATCCGCCTTCAAATCCCGATGGGCATCATTCAAAAAAGACCCCTCACTATTCCACTTCACCTGCGAACTATCAACACCCCGAATCGCCAAATTCATCCGCGCCAATCGCCAAGTCGTCTGATTACTCTCCTGACCATAAATCGAAATATCATCCAACCGCCCCTGATGTTTCGCAATAAACTTTTCCGACTGCACAAACATCCCACCCGACCCACAACAAGGATCAAAAATTCGACCCTTATAAGGCTCCAACATCACCACCAGCAACTCCACAATGCTACGCGGCGTATAAAACTGCCCGCCCTGCTTCCCCTCCGCCAGCGCAAACTCCCCCAAAAAATACTCAAACACATGCCCCAACACATCCGCACTCCTCGACTTCGCATCCCCCAGCGCAATATTCCCCACCAAATCCATCAGCTCCCCCAAACTCGTCGGGTCCAAATTCTGCCGCGCAAAAACCTTTGGCAACACCCCCAAAAGCTGTGGATTCTCCTGCTCAATAGCATCCATCGCCCCATCCACAAACGTCCCAATCTTCGGCAACTTCGCCTTCCCCAGCAAAAACGACCACCGGGCCTCACTCGGCACAAAGAAAACATTTTCCGCCTTATATTCATCCTTATCCTCGGAATCAGCCCCAGCATAATCCCCCTCTCCCGCCTCCAACTTGCTAAACAACTCCTCAAACGAGTCCGAAATATACTTCAGAAAAATCAGCCCCAACACCACATGCTTATATTCCGCCGCATCAATATTTTTGCGCAGCTTATCTGCCGCCTTCCAGAGCTGCTTCTCCAAGGGTTCTTCCTTGAGTTCTTTAACTTTTGCAATCCTGGCCATAATTCAACACAATTCCTAATCAATCTAGCGACTAAGAGTTTATCTCAAACAACAAAAAAGTGATATTCAATCTACCTCAATTTCTCATGTTACGGGAATTAGCCTGCCAGATATCCTACCTAAGCGACGATCGTTAGACTGGCTAGACTGAAGCATAATCGTCTAACCAATCTAATGGTTTAACCAATCTAATGATTGTTAAGGGAAAGGTAAATTCACTAGTTCGTCACCAGGAACGATCGTTGTATAGAAGACATAAGTCCGCTCAGGAGGATCGCAATCACTAATTGCAACAAAACGAGTCGCCAAATATCTTGCATCCTGCTCAATGATTTGTAAGAAATCGATATGACCTTGGGTGGAGCGACCGACTAAGCAACCAGCACTCGCGTAAGCAATATCATTTTTGGGATAATCGAAACCCCAATGTTGATTAATATAAAATAAACCTTCATCAATCCAATCACCTACTCGACTGAAGTCTTGATTCCTATCACGATGAACGCTGACTGGCTCAACTTGAATGAGTGCCCTATGAGCGCTGGTACCATGTAACCCTATGCGCCAAGCTTTGTATTGTCCAAACTTGATTCTAGCGGCTCCATTTGAATTCATTGAATTAAAAGTATAGTAATTCCCAGGTTCAGTTGTTCCTTCCCAACTACCTACAATCTTTGGAATACCATTAACAAACTCAATCACCAAACGTAGATCGTTGAACTCGTTAGGGGCATCATCGTTAAGTGTTCCATCAGAATTTAGTCCTTCAACATATACAATATTGAATTCCTTGTTACCTGTTGCCACAACATAATTTTTGTTGAGCATATACTTAATGATACGTCCAGCCAAGTTGTTAGGAAGTGGAGGAGTAGGAATGTCTGATCTCTTGGTTTCTATCAATTTTTGGGCAGTGTCTTTACC
>JAJAYH010000089.1 GCA_026786325.1 Alkalinema sp. CAN_BIN05
CTGTAACCAAGTCGTCCGGTGAAGGCATCTATTTTGCTGCGAAATCGGCTCGTATGTGTGCGGAAGCGATCGTTGAGTTTTCTGAAAATGGATCTAGAATCCCGACTGAAGCGGATTTGAAGGTTTACATTAAGCGTTGGGATAAGGAATACGGCATCACCTATTTGGTGTTGGATATTCTTCAGCGCGTGTTCTACCGCAGCGACGCAACCCGCGAAGCTTTTGTGGAAATGTGTAGTGACATTGATGTTCAGAAGCTGACGTTTGATAGCTATCTGTACAAACGTGTTGTTCCGGCAAATCCATTCACCCAGTTGAAGATTACCGCGAAAACGATCGGTAGTCTGATCCGTGGGAACGCCCTCGCTCCCTAATTAACGTTTGATTATGTAAAAAATGGGCGGCTCATTAATTCGAGTCGCCCATTTTTATGTTTTTTATTCTCAATTAACCAACGATCGGCTGTGCCATCATGACATCCGTGGCAGGTAATTCGAGACAATAGCCCGCCCCGTAGACGGTTTTAATGTATTGAGGATGGCGGGGTTCCGGCTCAAGTTTAGTTCGCAGGTGACGGACGTGGACCCGAATAGTCTCAATGTCATCATCAGGATCGTAGCCCCACACTTCTCGGAGAATTTCGCTAGGCGATACTGTTTGGCCGTGGCGTTGCAGCAAACAATGTAATAATTCAAACTCTAAATGGGTCAGCTTAACAGTGCGGTTGAACCAAATAGCCTCAAAACGTTCTGGCACTAGGGTCATGGGACCATGATTTAGAATCTCAGTATGTTTGGCCGCTTGGGGAATTCGATCGGTTCGCCTCAAGAGTGCTCGCACCCGAACTAATAATTCTTCCACCTCAAACGGTTTAGTCATATAATCATCGGCCCCAGCATTGAAACCCTCGACCTTATTTTCCGTCTGGCTCAATGCCGTCAACATCAAAATAGGGATCTCACCTGTTCGCTCATCGCGTCGTAGTCGTTGACACACCGTAAAGCCATCCACGCGAGGCAACATTAAATCGAGCATGACTAAATCAGGCTGCATTTGCAAGGCCATCGCCTGTCCTTTAATGCCATCCGCCGCTAGACTGACCTCATAACCCGCCATCTCTAGGTTGACCGCAACCAACTCTGCGATCGCAGGATCGTCATCAATAATAAGTACACGAGGCATTGTTATAACCGCTCTACTAAACTTCTGAAAAAAGAGATAACGAATTATCTGAAAATTTTGAAATCAAAAAGGTACTTTTTTTATAGAAAAAGCTAAGTAAACTTGCAAGATCTATGGGTGAGTATTATGTAACAATACCAGACTTGATCTTCAAACAGGGACGGGCAATGGGGAGCGAGATCTTCGGTTGGGCAATGGTTGCATTAAGTGCAGGACTGGTGACGATCGGTGGCTTCGTGAGTTCAGTTTTTGCAGGGCGATTAATTCCCGTGGTGCAAAATGCGTCGAAATATCGCTTGATGCGATCGGCTCTCCCGCCTAATTTTGCCGATCGAGTGGATGTGATGATTCCGGCTTATAACGAAGCTGACAATATTGAAGCCTGTGTCCGATCGGTCTTAAACAGCACAACTCTATCCTCGAAGCAACTTTCTGTTTGGGTCGTAGACGATCAATCAAACGATCGCACTTGGGATATTTT
This sequence comes from Alkalinema sp. CAN_BIN05, assembly GCA_026786325.1. Taxonomy (GTDB): domain Bacteria; phylum Cyanobacteriota; class Cyanobacteriia; order Leptolyngbyales; family Leptolyngbyaceae; genus JAAFJU01. The sequence continues at coordinate 1,664 of JAJAYH010000089.1, forward strand.
GACAAAGCTTGATCAAGAAGGTGACGATCGATTGCAGATTATCCAGGGAACCGATCGGCCCACGGGCGAAGTTTGGATGGGTAAAAATTGGGCCTGTGCGCAGGCGATGGATCGTGCGACGGGCGACTATGTATTGTTCATTGATGCCGATGTTCAGCTTAAACCGGGCGCGATCGAGACTGCTGTGGTGGCAGCGAAGACTAATCAGTGGGATTTGTTGACGGGCTGGCCGACTATTGTTTGTGGCTGTCTGGGTGAGTGGATTGCGCAACCGATCGTCGCTAGTATGTTTGCCTTGGCGTTTCAGCCCGCTGAGATTGCTGATGCGCAAAATGACAGTATGTTTGCTGTGGGTCCATTTATGTTGTTTCGACGCAGTGCTTACGATCGGGTTGGCGGACATCGGGCGTTGCGATCGGAAATTGTGGAAGATGTGGAATTGGCGCGGGCGATTCAAAATGCTGGACTTTCGTTACACTTTGGCTATCTTGGCGATTTAGCATTATTGCGAATGTATCGAACCTTTGGGGCGCTGTGGGAAGGCTGGACTAAAAATTGGCATTTAGGATCTCGGCGAAATACAAAAGCAACATTATATTCAGCCGCGATCGCATTTTTAGTCTTTACATTGCCGTGGTTGAATGTGGGATTAACAACAAATAATTTGTGGCAGGCGATCGCAAATTATGGTTTGGTGACGGCAAATGTAACAGCAAATTCAATAGTGAGTGATGCACAGGTTTGGTGTTTAGGATTGCTCGCGATCGCTTCTGTCATTCTCTTAATTCCGCAATGGCAAATTCGTCAGCGAGTCGAGAAGGTGATGAATCTTTCCGCGAATTATTGGTGGCTGAGTGGAATCGGTGGACTGGTTATAGCGGCTATTGCCCTAGCATCTTGGGTCAAAACCGAAACGGGCTGGGGCTGGACTTGGCGAGGACGATCGTTGAAATTGGAATAATTGAGATACTCGAAAATTGAATTAGTTCGGCAAATTGCACATTACTCAATCGTCTGTTTAGACTGGGATTGAGATTATTCATCGAAATGTTAAACTGAACCGATCGCTCTATTTACCAGCAATTCAAAATTCAAAATCTTAAAAGGAGTGGGTCTTGAGAGATAAGCGTTGCCCCGAAATCATAAAATGAATGAGGGTAGACCAACTTTCAAATAGTAAATAGACCTCCTGCATGAATCCTGATGCGTGCTCGCAGAGTCAGAATAAAGTAGCAGAAGCGTTTCTGAGAGAGATGATGTCAATGTACGAACGCCTAGATAAACTACCGCCCAAATTGTTCAAACGCAAATGTGGGATTCGTCGGGAGACATTTGAAGCAATGGTCTCAGAACTACGTCCAGACCTAGAGCGCAAAGGCAAGCGAGGCGGACAATGCAAGTTTGGTGTTGAAGATCAATTGTTGATTGCTCTGGAGTATTGGCGAGAATATAGGACGCAGTTTCATATCGGTCAAAGTTGGGGTATCCATGAAACCACGGTGGGTCGGATTGTACGCAAAGTTGAGGATATTTTAATTCGCGCCCAGACCGTTCGACTGCCGGGGAAGAAACGGTTACTCCAACCGCAGGTCCAGCATTGCGTGTTACTGATGGATGTGACTGAACGAGCGATTGAACGGCCAAAAAAAACAGCGTTCGTTCTACAGTGGTAAGCAGAAGCGCCACACCCTGAAAGCTCAAGTCGTGGTCGATTATCTGA
>JAJAYH010000090.1 GCA_026786325.1 Alkalinema sp. CAN_BIN05
CATCCGATAGCGGATAATAGTTCTGAATTTGTAAACTCGTATCTAGCGACTCGATGGGTGATGGCACTAGAAGTAAGGGGAATCAATGGTACTCGGTCTATTGAAAATTCGTAGTAAGAAATTAGTCGAGTATCTCGCACAAACAATCCTTGGGCACGGCGATCGTCAATCGATCCATCGGCGGCAGTCAATAGAAAAGAACCTCCGTCATTAATTGTGATTTGTCCAGTTACGAGTGCAACCTTTGCCGACATAAAAGTCTCCGCATTATTTTTCTTACCCGCATGAAGAATGGAATGAAATTAGTTCTATCCTATAATTTTCGTTAATTTTGCCGATAGATAAGAGTCAATAAGGTTTAGGTATCTATACACAATCTCATCCCCTTGTTTGAAATCGTGTTTTAGAATTGTATGAATTGTATGAATTGTATGAAAACCCAATGAATCTTTACCTAAATATATCAAAGAAATTTAAGGTAGCCTATTGAGGGATCCAAGTTGGTCAGGTCAATAAGTCAATACTGGAAAACGCTTGTAGTCCTGTCTTTACACAGAGTCTAGTTGAGCTGTTTGCAGAAATAGTGCAATTAATCCAACTCAGCGGTCAATCATATAAGCCTAAACCTCAAATATTTATTGATTTGTAGTTAAATCTCAAATAATTCCTACGTTTTATATCGAAATCAATAAGCTCATACATCAAGTAACCCGTAGGTTTGCTAAGGTTGAAATAATCGATCGTTAGTGACGGTGGGTTATGAGATTTATAAGGAAGTTTATACTGAAATCTAGGATAAAACCATGAAGCAACCGAGTGTCCCATACCCGATATTCTGCTAACTGCTGTAGCTCCGATGACTTGGGGAACGACTTACTATGTAGCAACTGAATTTCTGCCACCTAACCATCCGTTAATGGCTGCTGCTTTGCGATCGTTGCCAATTGGTATTTTGATGATCGCATGGTTTAAACAATTGCCTCAAGGGATTTGGTGGTGGCGAATTTTGGTTTTAGGAAGCCTCAATATCGGTATCTTTCAAGCCCTATTGTTTATAGCGGCTTATCGCCTTCCGGGAGGAGTTGCGGCAACAGCAGGAGCGATCCAGCCTTTATTAGTCGTATGGTTTTCTTGGATTGTGTTGAATGATAAACCGTCTAAGCTTTCCATTGTCACAGGGATCGCTGGTTTAGTTGGGGTCGGGTTGCTCGTGATTGGACCTGCGGCACGCCTCGATCCTATTGGTATTATTGCGGCGATCGCTGGAGCGGCAACCATGGGTCTAGGAACGGTATTAGTCAAACGGTGGAAACACCCAGTTTCTCTACTTGTCTTTACCGCATGGCAACTAACAGTCGGCGGCATAGTTCTGCTGCCAATTGCCTTAATTGTTGAAGGACCAATAACCGAAATCTCAACAACTAACCTGTTGGGCTTTGTTTATCTGGGCTTGGTCGGCACTGGTTTGGCTTATGTGCTTTGGTTTCGAGGGATTGATAAACTCAAAGCCTCATCGGTTTCATATTTAGGCTTGATGAGTCCCATAGTCGCAACCCTAATTGGATTTACCCTCCTCAACCAAACGTTTACGCCAATTCAACTGGTTGGCATGGTAATCGTTTTAGTTAGTGTTTTGATTGGAGCAACACACTAAAAAATATGCCCACGATCTCGACAAACTTATAGAAGAAAATATATGACGATCGCTGCGGGGATAGGGACAGTTGGATTTGGTTCTAGCGATCGATTTAAAAATGGTTAACGTTATTCTTCCCAGCCTAATGAATGTTCGTTAGGAATGAGGATTAAATAAAATCGACAATTCATGGATTCAATTGTCTATGCCTAGACCATCCGCGAATAAATGATTCTATTGGCGAATTCAATTCAAGCCCAAAAGTGCTGTACGGGTTGCATTCGTCCTTCCAATTGCCCACCGGGGATTAAAATCCCAGGCTCATAGCGAAAACCTGTTTTAACAGGTTAAAGATAAGCTCTGAGAGGTTTTCAGTCCGTTTTAACGGACTTTGGCTATTAGGCTGGGATTTTAATCCCAGTGGGCAAATAACGAAGCGCACAATTTATTCGCACGGTCTGCCAAGAAGTCTCGGTCTTATTAAATCCTCATTCCTTAGTGTCATGAATTATTCGCGGTGGCTCAGAGGATAAAAATGGAGTCTCTCTGTGTAAGGGTTTCAAAAATCTCAACTCTAGAGCGCGAAAGATTCAAGACACTAACTGATCTTCAACAGCATATTCAAAATACAAATATCTTTGCGCGAACGGTTCCCGAACAAAAGTTGCGGTTAGTGAATGCCTTGAAAGACAAAGGTGAAGTTGTGGCGATGACGGGGGATGGTGTGAATGATGCTCCCGCACTCAAATCGGCCCAAATCGGAATTGCAATGGGAGAACGGGGTACGGATGTTGCCCGCGAATCTGCGGCGTTGGTGCTACTGAATGATGATTTTCATCGATCGTACAAGCCGTCAAACTCGGACGGCGAATTTTTGATAATCTCCGCAAAGCAATGGCGTATTTAGTTGCGGTTCATATTCCGATCGCG
>JAJAYH010000091.1 GCA_026786325.1 Alkalinema sp. CAN_BIN05
GCCTTGGCCTAAGAGTTCTGCGCACTTTTGAATGTAATAGGTTCTTAATGTTGGATTTGGTAGATTTCCAAGGAGTTTTACGATTTCTTCAGTGGCGGATTGAGATTGGTCAGGGCGGCTTAGGTCACGCTTTTGAATGGCTTGTTGAATTTGCCAATCAATCCAAAGGGGCGCATCTTCAAGTAATTGTTCATAGATATTAGCCGAATTATTTTTTAAAAATTCATCAGGATCTTTACCATCAGGAATATTCAAAATTCGCAATTGAACTTCGCCTTGATAAGCCAGATTCGACACTTCCCCGATCGCCCGTTCTGTTGCCTGAACCCCAGCGCGATCGGCATCAAAGTTAAAAATAACTCGCTTTGATTCGGTATATTTCGACAGCATTTTCACTTGATAACTACTCAAGGCGGTTCCAAGTGAAGCAACGGCCACATTAATTCCCGCTGCATGAAGTGCAATTACATCAAAATAGCCTTCGACCACTACCGCTCGATCTTGACGTGCGATCGCAGTCTTTGCCTTATCCAAACCATACAAAGTCTTTCCTTTATCAAACAACTCTGTTTCTGGTGAATTCAAATACTTCGGTTGTTCATCCCCCAGCGCCCGCCCACCAAAGGCAATCACTCGACCTTGAATATCTAAAATTGGAATCATCAGCCGATCGCGAAACCGATCGTAATAGCCCGTTGCTTCTTTCCGAGGAACAATCAATCCTGCCTTTTCGACCAATGTTACCGGATAGTTCTTTTGTTCAACTAGATAGCTATACAGCGTCGCCCAACCGCCCGGAGCATAGCCAACTTGAAAGATTTGTAGAACTTCGTCTTTAAATTGTCGTTGACCTGTCACATACTCTAATGCAGGTTTTCCCGCAGGTTGACGAAGCGCGTGTTCATAGAACTTTGCCGTCAGCGCCAGAATTTCATACAATTGATCTCGGGTCGAAACTTGGCGTTGATATTCTTGTTGATCGGCAGCATCTAGAGTTTTGATCGGGACTTGATATTTCTTCGCTAAATCCAGGACGACATCACCAAATTGTCGCTTACCGATTTCCATCAAAAACTTAATCGCATTTCCGCCCGCTCCGCAGCTAAAACAATAGTAAAACTGTTTACTTGGCGATACGCTAAAACTAGGTTTGCGCTTGTCGTCGTGAAATGGACATAAGCCAACAAAATCTTTGCCCTGCTTTTTCAGGACCACATGCTCCGAGACAACTTCGTAGATGTCGGCCTTTTCCTTAATGGCATCGATGGTGTCGGGATGGAGACGGGTCATGGCCTACGGGAGACAGGATTGAAACATTCTACTCGATCGGACTTCTAAAAAACTTAATTCAATGAAAGTTAAATTCGATCGACCGATGGATTCATTTTAGCGGCTAGAGCGATCAGACTCACAATATACTCATACTATATAGTGATTGCCCGAACAGTTACGACGTGGCATAATTTTTTAATCCATGGCAGGTATTGAGACATCTCTTTATCCCCAGTAATTCGACAATTCAGCTTCAAAAGCGATCGGAACTCATTTCAACATGAGAACTGTCATAATTGTATTTCTGTCAATGCTTAACTCCCATACTCATACTTAAGGAACAAAGATGCCAGCAATTCTTTTTGGGTCAATCGGCACGATCGCAGATACCTCCGAGCTTCAAAGACAATCGTTCAACAAAGCTTTCGCGCTTCATAACTTGGACTGGCACTGGTCAAGAGCAGAGTATATGAGTCTTTTAGAGAAAAGTGGTGGGACGTATCGTATTGAAGAATATGCAAGATCAATGGGGCAATCAGTTGATGCGTCGGCCATTCATCATTCTAAGTCTGAGATTTTTCAAAAGGCTCTGGATGAAGAGCCATTAAAGGCTCGTCCGGGTGTTGTGGAGGTGATTCAAAAGGCAAAGCAGAACGGATTGAAGCTTGCACTAGTCACAGGAACTTCAGAACAAAATGTTTTGTCCATGCTTGAGGCACTCCGTAACGAGATTGATGCCAACGATTTCGATCTAGTAGTCAATTCTTCTAAAGTACAGCATCCTAAGCCTGCTAAAGATGCCTATGAATTTGCTTTAGGAGAGTTGAACGAAATGCCCCAGAACTGTGTTGCGATCGAAAACAATGTCGATGGATTAACAGCGGCCAAGGTCGCAGGACTAGCTTGTATTGCTTTCCCAGACGAGAACACAGTAGGCCATACTTTCGAGGGCGCTAGTCTTCTGGTCAATCACTTAGAATTTGAACAGTTACAAAGGTTTCTCTAGACTAATTCGTAGGAATAAAGTATGGATGGTACTGTTCAAAATCTTTTGCCTTTTGGTGTTGAAATAGCAGGAATTCAAATTAGTGATGCGGGAGACCATGACATTTCTAATCTCAAGCAATTACTTGCATACAATGGCGTAGTCATTATTCGCAATCAATCTATAGATGATACTGAATTCGTTACCTTTCTTAAGCGGTTAGGCCCTCTTATGTTCACTGCCGGGGAAACGCCTGTTCTTGATCAACCTTGGTTGAATCTTGTGACCAATGTAGGGTGCGATCGTGCACCCAGAAGCGTTTTTCATACTGATACAAGTTATCTTGCCCAAACGCCTGCTTATACAGTACTAAAGGGTATTTCACTGCCTGAAGTTGGGGGTGAAACTCTGTTTTCTAATCAATATTCTGCCTTTGAAACCTTGCCTACTCAGGTAAAAGATCGCCTGTCGAGTGCAACTGTACTCCATGTGGCTTCTGGCATCAAGCTGGATAATGATCAAGAAATCCGAGCGTGGCATCCCTTATTTCAGCGACATCCTATTTCTGGAAAGATTGCACTTTTTCTATCGACACCAGAGCGATGTCAAGTTATTCAGGGATTTAATTTAGAAGAGAGTCAGCGAGCAATTCGTCTACTCTATCGACATTCAATTCGCCCCCGTAGGCTTTATCGACATCATTGGCAAAACGGCGATATTGTGATTTGGGACAATCGCTGTACGATGCACCGCGCAGATCATTCGGAAGTCGTGGGCGATCGAGTGCTTCATCGCGGTCTTGTCGCTAGTGAGACGTACATCAATACATGAGAATTTCAAGTATTTCAAATCACATTTAATTTTTATTGATCTCAAAGTGACTCTGCAACAGAGTTCGGAGCTTATATTTCGATTGCAAACAAATTAAAAAATAAATTGTTCAATTCTGAGCAGAAGAACTCAAAATTATCATGAGGAATGTGTTAAGTTGTGTAAAGTTTAAGTAACTGAGGAAGATTCATGGGTGACATTCAGGCGACTTTCACAGCTACAGAGAAAGCTTTTCACGTAGAAGGATATGAGAAAATAGACTTCAGTTTGCTTTATGTAGAAGGAGCCTTTGCGATCGAGAATCCTGAGATCGCCGATAGCTATCGACAGC
>JAJAYH010000092.1 GCA_026786325.1 Alkalinema sp. CAN_BIN05
CGATTAGCCATCTGACAATTATTATCCAGCAACTTTACGAATCTCCTACTTATAGTCAGGTTGTCCCGATCGTTTCTCAATATCAATCCCGTTGGTGGAGCCGATCCAAACGAGAATCGAAACGCCACCAAAAAAGCTGATTTTTTATCTCTAATTACACAACCCTATCGCACACTGACAAATCGTTCCTGAGCCATAGCTCGTAAATGCTCCACATCTTCACGACGAGACACCGACAGCGGCACCGTCGATCGCACTTCATTCATTAAAATTTCAGTTGTTAATGATTGCTTTTGATACAGCGCCGCATAAAGACCAGACACGATGTATAACTTTATGTGTGAATTTGACATGCAGCATGACTACACCTCCAGACCAAAGCGCAGAACCTATTAACCATGACCAGAGCTTCAAAGAGTTAATCTCAACTTTTTTCTTGGAATTCCTGGAACTCTTTGTGCCGGATCTTGCTAAAGACATCGAGCCTGACTCAATCAGGTTTCTGCCCCAAGAGTACTTTGCTGACTTGGTGGAAGGAGATGAGAAAATAATTGATCTGCTAGTAGAAGTCAGGCTTGCTGAACAAGACAAAACGTTCCTATTTCACCTCGAAGCGCAGTCTTATAGCGAGTCCCAAATCGGGCGCAGGATGTTTTACTATCTGGCACGGCTGCATCAGAACTACGTCAAAGACATTTACCCGATTGTTATTTTTTCGTTCGACCAGCCATTCCGAGAGGAGAACGATACCTTTAAAATTGAGTTCCCAAACCGGAAGGTGTTAGAGTTTCGCTTTCATGCAATCCAACTGAATCGGCTCAATTGGCGAGACTATATCGATCGCTCTAATCCGATAGCAGTAGCATTGATGTCAAAAATGAAGATTGCAAAACGAGATCGCCCCAAAGTTAAAGCAGAGTGTTTGCGGCTACTGGTGACATTGCAACTTGACCCAGCCAAAACTCGGCTGATTTCCAAGTTTGTCGATACCTACTTACGATTGAACGCCACGGAGGAGAAGACTTTTCAGGCGGAACTTGATAAAATAGGAGCAACGCAAAAGGAGGCAATTATGCAAGTTACCACCAGTTGGGAAGAAAAGGGCATTGAGACAGGAATCGAGAGAGGACAGCGATCGCTTATCTTGCGTCAGTTGCATCGTCGAGTGGGTTCATTACCCGATAGCGTTCAATCCCAAGTCAAAGCACTTTCACTCCATCAGCTAGAAATATTGAGTGAAGCGCTACTAGATTTTAGTTCGCTCAACGACTTGAGCAACTGGTTAGAAACGGAATGGATCTGATAGTCAAAGCTGCGACAAATTCCGTTTAGTACTCACTCGAAAAAAACTCTGAAGTATTTGAATTGCTGATTTTCAGATCTCATTACATAAAGCTATCGCACACTGACAAATCGTTCCTGAGCCATAGCTCGTAAATGATCAACATCTTCACGACGAGAAACCGAAAGCGGCACCGTCGATCGGACTTCATTCACTAAAATTTCAGTTGTTAACGATTGCTTTTGATACAGCGCCGCATAAAGACCAGACACGATCGCCTGTTCAATTTCAGCCCCACTATAACCATCCGTCGCCGCAACCAATTGCGCCAAATCAAACAACGCTACATTTTGTTTTCGCATCGTCAAATGAATCTGCCACACACTACCGCGCTCCTGAGCATCCGGCAAATCAACAAAAAAGATTTCATCAAAACGACCTTTACGCAATAACTCCGGCGGAATGCGTGACAAATCATTCGCCGTCGCAATCACAAATACACTTTGACTTTTCTCCTGCATCCAAGTCAAAAACGACCCAAACAATCGCCGAGACAATCCACCATCCGCATCACTTTCCGACTGCCCAAACGCCTTCTCAATTTCATCAATCCACAACACCGCCGGAGACATCGACTCCGCCATATTCAACGCATTGCGAAAATTGCGCTCCGACTCCCCTACATGTTTGTCATAAATCCGGCCCGCCTCCAGTTTCAACAACGGCATCCGCCAAGCCTTTGCGATCGCCTTCACCGACAGCGACTTCCCACACCCCTGAATCCCCACAATCAAAATCCCCTTGGGCGGTTGCAAATTCAGCGCTTGTGCTTAGGGCGTATATCCAAGCTGTGCCCGCGCCAACCATTGCTTCAACCCATTAAATCCACCCAATTGCAACGGCGTATTGTCTACCGGATAAAATTCCAGCACACTATCCTCACGAATCACCTGAGCTTTGCGCCTTACAATGCTATCGACATCTTCGATCGTCAGCTTTCCATCCTGCATCGCCGCATACGCCAAGACCTGACGCGCTTGTTTCAAGGTCATTCCCGTCAACGCTTGAACCAATTGCGGAATATCAGCATCTTGTAACTCAACTTGAATTCGGGATTTACCCCGCAACGATCGCATTACCGCCTGAACCGCCTGCATTAGTTCTTCACGACCCGGCAATTTGAGATCTAGATACACCGCATCATGACTAATCGCCGGAGGCAACGTCAGATGAACACCCGTGATCACAATGGCCGATCGGGATTCAGAAAAACTTTGGACCAATTCACGGAACTGACGAGCGATCGTGGGGTCATTCAAATGCACCGCAAAATCCTTAAGCCAAAAAATCGCCTTCAAATTCAGATCTTTAATCTGGGTCAACACCGCACTCGGATCTTGGGTGCCATCGTAACTAATCCGGTTCGTTCCCGGCGCACAGTCCTGTTGCCAACGGTTATCGCTAGAAGCGGACGATCGGATTAATCCATGGGCAATACTCCACTCCATCATCGGCATATTCATCTCCGCCGTCGCCCCTTGCAGCAAGGTTTGAACCCGTTCTTCC
>JAJAYH010000093.1 GCA_026786325.1 Alkalinema sp. CAN_BIN05
GAGCTGAGCTTCAGGCACCAAGCGCGGATCCGTCGTAAGAATGCCAGGAACGTCGGTGTAGATTTCGCAAAAGTCAGCTTTGAGGGCAGCAGCCAACGCAACAGCAGAGGTATCTGATCCGCCGCGTCCGAGGGTTGTGATTTCCAGATCTTCAGTGTTGCTAACGCCTTGGAACCCGGCAACGACAATTACTTTGCCTTCGTTGAGATGCTTTTTAAGACGAGCCGTTTCAATGTTGAGAATGCGGGCGCGGGTATGGTTTGCTTCGGTGATGATGCCGACTTGCGCTCCTGTGAGGGAGATTGCGGGCTGTCCGGCCTCCTGAAGCGCCATGGAGACGAGAGCCATAGAAACCTGCTCACCTGTCGCGAGCAACATATCCATTTCCCGACGGCTAGGGTTTTCCGAAATTTCATTGGCCAGCTTAACCAGCCCATCGGTGCTTTTGCCCATAGCTGACACCACCATCACCACCGAATTCCCTGCTTTAACGGTCCGAATTACCCGTTTGACGACAGCTTGAATCCGCTCCACAGTTCCAACGGATGTTCCACCATACTTCTGCACAATCAATGCCATTTGAATCCCCACGAAATCTCTAATCCCTTAGACTATCGATTCGGGGACGATCGGGCAACATACAGACTGAAGATCGTAACGCCTATGGGATGGAAATATAGATACAAGAAAGAAACCGGAAAAGAGGAGATGCTGAGTGGCGATCGTCTCTTCCGGTTCTGTAATAACGGTTGTGATTGAGTCTTGCTACCTAGCTTTAATGAATTCGCCATCAGCAACTGTTCATTAATGCAGAGGCAGCAAGTAATGAAGGAGGATTAATTTTCGTTAGGCGTTGCTCACGGCCTTGTTGTAGGGGTATTTGAGATGGGTGACGCTAAGGATTTTGGCGGCGATAGCGGTGGGAATTTCTAAGGCTTGAGAGAGCTGGGTTAAAAATGACGACTCAACCCGCGAAATCATACCATCGGCAAATATAAGGTCTGAAGCAGAAGCGAAGGCAGCTTCCCGGAGTTCAGGTGGCAGCGTTTCCCGTGCGGAGGCTAGTAATATATCTTCGCCATCACGGTGCAAAATTATAAAAAGCTTTTGACACATTCTACGCATTGTTTCGGGCTGGAAATGCTGAAAAAGATGCATGGGTCGCAAATAACGATCGATCGCTTCAAGTTCTTCCTCTGCTAAATAACTAGCCAAATAATGATCAGAGGCGATCGCTAGCAATATAATTCCAGCGTAAGCTTCTTGCGGGCTAACGGTGATTAGAGTTTGGGTGAGGGATTCTGTGAGCATACTGGATGGTTCTATAAGTAAATTCATCACGTTTGGGACACTCCTCTCTTCCGATGATGTAGGCGCAGGCTGATAGTTTAATCATGCCCAGAAGTCTGGTAAAGTGAACGCGCTGCTTGAGCTAAGTTAGAAATTAAGTGATTTGACGGATATGGCAATCTGGCGACAGAATTCGCGATTTTAAGCTACGTTTTACACTCACTGGGATTAAAATCCCAGCCTAATAGCCAAAGTCCGTTAAAACGGACTAAAAGCATATCAGAGAGAGTCTTTAACCTGTTTTAACAGGTTTTCGTTATTAGCCCGGAATTTATTCACGGGTGGGTTACGGGAATGACAAAAGCGCTATATGGCAGCGTTTCTGAGCTTGAATCCAATTCATCAACAGAATTTTTTATTTGCTCCTTTATCTACTCTGGGTCATTTCACGATGCAAAACCGTCTTGCGCCATTTATTCAGGAATATATGTACCGCAACCGCTGGCCGGGATTGCGTCCAATTCAGGAAGAGGCTTGTCGGGTAATTTTTGATTCGGATGATCATTTATTGGTGGCAGCGGGGACGGCGGCGGGAAAGACTGAAGCGGCGTTCATCCCAGTATTGACGGAGTTGTTTAATCAATCACCGCAGGGCATTGGGGCATTGTATATTGGGCCGATTAAGGCGTTGATTAATGATCAATTTGAACGGTTGACCGATTTGCTTGAGATGGCAGATATTCCAGTTCAGATGTGGCACGGTGATGTGACGCAGAGCAAAAAGAAGAAGGTTTTGAATGATCCGCGCGGGATTTTGCAAATTACGCCGGAGTCATTAGAAAGTTTATTGGTGAATAAAGCAAAGGATTTACCGCGACTCTTTGGACAATTAAAATTTGTAATCATTGATGAGGTTCATGCCTTTATTGGCAGCGATCGGGGCGATCAGGTTCTTTGCCAACTCACCCGTCTTGCGCAAATCACGGGCAATGAAGCCAGACGAATTGGATTATCAGCAACATTGGGCGATTATGCCTTGGCCGAACGCTGGATGGCGGCGGGGACAGGGCGATCGGTGGCGGTTCCGATGTTAGAAAGTGCAGGCCGTAAAATTCAACTTTCCATTGAACATTTCTATGATCCAGGGTTTGTGGTTCGGGCACAGGGCGATGCGCGAGATTCTTCATTTAATCCTTATCATTTACATTTATTTCAACAAACCCTGAATCAGAAATGTCTCGTATTTGCGAATGGAAGAACGGCCACAGAAGAAGCCGTAACGGCAATGCGGACGATCGCACTTGCGAAAGGAAATCCCGATGTCTATCA
>JAJAYH010000094.1 GCA_026786325.1 Alkalinema sp. CAN_BIN05
ATCTAGACCTGAGCTTCCGAGTTTTTTTGTATGGCTGACCTAATTTTGTTTTGGCATCGTCGAGACTTGCGGATTTCAGACAATATTGGGCTAGCCATGGCCCGCGATCGTAGCGCCAATGTAGTCGGTATTTTTTGTCTAGATCCAGCAATCTTGAAGTCTGACACGATGGCCGATGTGCGGGTTGATTATTTATTGGGATGTTTGACTGCCCTACGCGATCGTTACAATACAGCAGGTAGTCAGCTTTTAATGGTTCAAGACAATCCGCTGGAGATTATTCCAACCCTTGCAAAAGCGATCGGCGCAACTCATATCTTTTGGAATTGGGATGTAGAACCCTACGCGCAGAAACGCGACAATGCGATGATTACGAAGTTGCATGATTTAGGAATCGGAGTCGAAACATTCTGGGATCAACTTTTACATACACCAACAGATATTGTATCGAAGGCAAAAGGTGAACCCTACACTGTGTATGGACCGTTCTGGAAAAATTGGATCACTAAAGAAAAGAAAACGCCCTATCCAACATTAGAAGGCGCGATCGGACTCACGCCAGAACTGCAAGCAATAGCAAATTCTAATGGTGTAATTAACATTCCTAAACTCAAAGAATTAGGATTCATTTGGGATTCAGAGCAAATCCTAGAACCCGGTGAAATTGCAGCTCAGGATTGTTTGGATCGGTTTGCCGCTAAACAAATTGCAGCCTATGACGACGATCGTAATTTTCCTGCCATTCCCGGCACCTCAACCTTAAGTCCTGCCTTGAAATTTGGGGCGATCGGCATTCGGACGATTTGGAAAACCACGCGAGAGGCGATGAATGCGGCCCAAAGTGATGAAGCCAAAATGGGAGTGCGCACTTGGCAACAAGAACTAGCATGGCGCGAATTTTATCAACAAGTAATGTTTCATTTCCCAGTTCTAGCCGATGGACCCTACCGAGAACATTTTAAACAATTTCCTTGGGACCAAGACGATCGGGCCTTTGAAGCGTGGTGTGCGGGCAAAACGGGTTATCCGATTATTGATGCGGCCATGCGTCAGCTTAATGAAACGGGATGGATGCACAACCGTTGTCGAATGATTGTGGCGAGTTTTTTGACTAAAGATTTGATTTTGAATTGGCGATCGGGTGAGAAATACTTTATGCAGCATTTGGTCGATGGCGATCTATCGGCAAACAATGGCGGTTGGCAATGGAGCGCATCCAGTGGCATGGACCCAAAGCCATTACGTATTTTTAATCCGTCAACTCAGGCCCAGAAATTTGATAAAGAGGGTGACTATATTCGTCAATGGGTGCCGGAATTGAAATCTGTTGAGACCAAAGCTTTGTTAAGTGGAGATATTGATAAATCACTGCGCGATCGGATTGGCTACGTGAAACCTATTGTCGATCATGCTGTACAGCAACGAAAGTTTAAAGAACGGTATGCGGCTCAGAAGGCGATCGGGCAAATTGAATAGTTATTTAACTCATCTGCTTCAAATCTAATCAAAATACCAATCGAATGGAGCCAAATAGAACTAAATGCTGTATTCCTATTAACGTTATGATTCATTCAATTCTTCAGAAAGATCTTCTCGATCGCGCCATATTGCAACGGTACTGTCACGATAGATTTTTGCTATGAACGGGGCTTTGTGTTTGCGTACAAGATTTTGTATGGGGACTATCGCTTTCGTCAGGATTTCGATCATATCGTTGCCGGACAAATTCTGAGATGTGAGGATAAAGAGGCAGACCCCAGAACGGGCAACGGCCATTTTTTCTAGGGTCCGGCGGGCAATGTTTGCGTCTTTTGTGAGTACAACCCAGCCTCGTTCTCCAACGATCGATAGCCAATCTACATCGGGAGCAGCAGGGGCAAAATTATCATCATGACTTTCGATGGTCAGACCTGCTTGCCGTAGTGCGGTGACAATGCGTTTACTACCGAGGCAGCGATCGATAAAAAATGTAATAGATGACGGCGAACTCATGCAGCTAGGGGTTGCATCTCACAGCGAATAACTTCTTCTATGACTTCCTGGCGGCAGTTGTAGTCGTCGGCCAGATCTGCCATTGAGTCTCCGGCTTTGTACCGTTCAGCAACAATATTGGTCGGGATTCCAGTGCCAGCAATCACCAGCCGACCAAAGGCGAGACGTGGATCAATTACGACGAGGCGTGGACTGTTGGTGGTTTGGGAGCGGGTGAATGGGTAAAGTTTGAGGGCGAGGCCGGAGTCGTCGGGTTGGATGCGCTCTAGATGGGCGTTGTGGGCATCTCGCAAAAGGGTGTGGCCAGATTTTGAAGCATTGATTAGAGTGCCGTAGCGATCGGTGAAGAGATCTACTCCATCGGTGCGGAATTCACTGTGGGCGAGGGGATGGCTGACTTGGAGTTGGGATTCGATGTAGTCCAGGGCGCTGCGCACTTTGTCCAGTTGGATTTGATGATTTTTGCGGATAGCTCGGAGGACGTGGACTTCGATTAGGTTAGTGAAGGAGAGAAGTCGCGGTTTTTGGACTGGCGTGGTGATTAAAGGCTCAAAATATTGTAGACCTTGACTCGTTTTATAACGCCGTCCAGCGACCCACGATCGGACTGTTCCCGCTGGGATGCGGAGGTAACGGGCGGCTTCACTGATTGCGTAGGTAGGGATCTCTCTTGGATCAATCCCACCATAGAGATCAAACATTATTGTTCATTAGTTATATGGATATGTTCCTTATCATTTTAATAATTATATGCTCAAGTTGGCGGGTAGAAAGGCATCTTCTAAATTCGGAAAGGGTTTAGTGCGTTCCAGCCGAAAGGGTCTCAATCGCTAAGATTTTTGATTTTTGAATTGTTGATGACGATCGTCCCGACTCCCAGATCCCGCTATCATATACTTCTACAAACCTAATTCTTTGCGCCCCGATGACTTCATCCATCCCCCAACTCCCCAGCCAATACGAAGCCAAAACCACTGAAGCCAAGTGGCAAACGTTTTGGGCGGAAAATGAAATCTTCAAGGCCGACCCCACCAAAAAAGGCGATCGCTACTCCGTCGTCACCCCGCCGCCCAACGTGACCGGAAGCCTCCACATGGGCCACGCCTTTAATACCGCACTAATAGATACTGTTGTCCGCTATCAAAGAATGTTGGGCAAAAATACCCTTTGTCTTCCCGGCACCGACCATGCCAGCATCGCCGTCCAAACCATCATCGAAAAACAACTCAAAGCCGAAGGGAAAACCCGTGAAGACTTGGGGCGTAAAGCCTTTCTCGATCGCACCTGGGAATGGAAAAAAGAATCTGGCGGAACTATCACAGGCCAACTTCGCCGATTGGGACTGTCCGCCGACTGGTCCCGTGAACGCTTTACCCTCGATGAAAACGTCTCAAAATCCGTCCTCGAAGCCTTCGTTCAGCTCCATTCTGAAGGCTTAATTTATCGCGGCAACTACCTCGTCAACTGGTGCCCCGCTAGTCAATCCGCCGTCAGCGATCTCGAAGTAGACAACCGCGAAATCGATAGTTATCTCTGGCATTTCCGCTATCCCCTCACCGACGGCACAGGTCACATCGAAGTCGCCACCACCCGGCCCGAAACCATGCTAGGTGATACCGCCGTGGCCGTAAATCCGACGGACGATCGGTACAAAGCCCTGATCGGCAAAACTCTCATGCTGCCTTTGCAAGATCGCGAAATTCCGATCGTCGCCGATGATTATGTCGATGCCACCTTTGGCACAGGCTGCGTCAAAATTACCCCAGCTCACGACCCCAACGATTTTGAAATGGGAAAACGCCAAAATCTTCCGTTCATTAATGTGATGAACAAAGACGGCACCATGAACGAAAATGCGGGAATATTTGAAGGCATCGATCGTTTTGAAGCCCGAAAACAAGTAGTTGCAGAATTAGACAAGCTCGGCTTTCTCGTCAAAATTGAACCTTACAAAACCACCATTCCCTACAGCGAACGCGGCGGTGTGCCCGTCGAGCCGTTGCTTTCGACCCAATGGTTTGTCAACACCAAGCCCTTAGCCGCCAAAGCCTTAGCCGATCTCGACGAAAATAACTCACCGGAATACGTGCCCGATCGGTGGAAAAAAGTTTATCGCGACTGGCTCGTGAATCTGCGCGACTGGTGCATTTCCCGTCAGCTCTGGTGGGGCCATCAAATTCCCGCTTGGTATGCCGTGGATGAAACAGGCGGCCTGATCACCGATGCGACTCCGTTTTTTGTGGCCGAAAATGCAGAAGAAGCCGCAAAACTTGCAGAACAACAATTTGGCAGACCTGTCAAACTAGAGCAAGATCCAGATGTGTTGGACACCTGGTTTTCCTCTGGACTTTGGCCGTTCTCGACCTTGGGTTGGCCGGAAACAACTGACGATTACAGTGCTTATTATCCGACCAGCACCCTCGTCACAGGCTTCGATATTATTTTCTTCTGGGTCGCCCGTATGACCATGATGGGTAAGCATCTCACGGGAGAAATGCCCTTTGAAAATGTCTATATTCACGGACTCGTGCGAGACGAAACAGGCGCGAAAATGTCTAAGTCGAAAAATAACGGTGTGGATCCGTTAGTCCTAATTGACGAATACAGTACCGATGCCCTGCGCTACACCTTGATTCGGGAAGTGGCGGGCGCGGGCCAAGATATCACTCTGCAACTCAATCGCAAAGTCTACAACCAACGCCTCAAAGACCGCGCCGCCGGGACTCCGCCAAAACCACCGACACCGGGCAGTAAAGACAATTCCCTATCTGAATCCGTCGAAGGATCTCGGAATTTTACGAACAAACTTTGGAATGCCTCCCGGTTTGTATTGATGAATTTGGAAGGCAACACCCCGGAACAATTGGGTTCTCCTGATCAAGAAAAGCTGGAATTGTGCGATCGGTGGATCCTGTCCCGCTATCACCAAGTCACAAAATCCTTACGCAACAATCTAGACAATTTCTCCCTCGGCGAAGGCGCAAAGCAGCTCTACGAGTTTATCTGGGGCGATTTTTGCGATCTCTACATCGAACTTGTTAAATATCGTTTGCAAGGCGAAGATGTGGCATCAAAGCTAGTGGCCCTACAAACTTTGGCCCTAATCCTAGAAGGAACGCTCAAATTACTCCATCCCTTCATGCC
>JAJAYH010000095.1 GCA_026786325.1 Alkalinema sp. CAN_BIN05
TAAAGTGGTGGCGGCGATCGTTCTGGAACCTATTGTTCAGGGCGCAGGAGGAATGTATTTTTATCACCCCACTTATTTACGACGGGTGCGAGAGTTGTGTGATGAGGTGGGTTGTCTTTTGATTTTGGATGAGATTGCGACGGGGTTTGGCCGATCGGGGAAGCTATTTGCGATGGAGCATGGGAATGTTGTGCCGGATATTTTGTGTTTGGGTAAGGCGTTGACGGGCGGATATATGACGTTGGGGGCAACGATGACGACCAGGGAGGTGGCGAATGGAATTTCGGCTTGTGGGGTGTTGATGCATGGGCCGACGTTTATGGGGAATCCGTTGGCTTGTCGGGTAGCGCTGGAGTCGGTGAGGTTGGTGCTGGAGATGGATTGGTTGGGTGAGGTTCGCCGGATTGAGTCGGGACTGCGACAAGGCTTGGAATCAGCACGACCTTTGAAGGGTGTGGCGGATGTGCGGGTGTTGGGGGCGATCGGGGTGGTGGAGATGAATGAGCCTGTGGATGTGGCGGTGGTGCAGCGGGAGTTAGTGGCGCGGGGTGTTTGGGTGAGGCCGTTTGGTAAGTTGGTGTATGTGATGCCGCCGTTTTGTATTTCGGATGAACAGATTGTTTGTTTGACTGGGGCGATCGTGGAGGTTTGTGAATTGTGTGTAATTCGATCGGAAATATTCCATATTGATTGTGAAAATGTTACTTCCAGCTCCAAATAAGGAAAAGTAAGCCAACCGATCGTAAATACCCTATGAAAATCCTCCACATCATCCCCTCTGTTTCCCTGGTTTACGGGGGTCCCAGCCAAATGGTTGTCGGCCTATGCGGTGCCCTCGCGAGTCTCGGCCACACCGTCACGATCGTCACCACCAACACCAATGGCGATCGGGGCCAAGCTCCCCTAGACGTACCCCTAGGCATTCCCATTCAGCAAGACGGTTACGACATTCTATACTTCGGTTGCGCACCGTTCAAACGGTATAAATTTTCGGTTCAACTCTTTCAATGGCTATGGCATCATGCCAACGACTACGACATTGCCCATATCCATGCCCTATTTTCCCCCGTCAGCTCCATCTCGGCCACGATCGTCCGCATTAAAAAATTACCCTACGTCCTACGTCCCCTCGGCACCCTTGACCCCGCCGACTTAGCCAAAAAATACCTCGTCAAACAAATCTATGCCCAACTTCTCGAAAAAGCTAATCTCGCGGGAGCCGGAGCCATTCATTTCACCAGTGACCAAGAAGCCAAAATCTCCCATCGATTTGGTACAACCACGACCGACTGGGTAATCCCATTAGGTGTAAAACTTCCCGCACCCAACCAATCTCCTGAATCCTTACGATCGCAGTACAACATTTCGCCCAATCGCCCGATCGTCCTTTACATGTCCCGCATCGAACCCAAAAAAGGATTTGATTTACTCATTCCAGCTCTCGCGAAACTCATTCAAGACACCGATTTTCACTTCATTTTAGCGGGCGCAAATCCTCAAGATCCTGATTATGCTCAGCAAATTCAAACTCAAGTTGAAACTGCGATCGGTAGCGATCGGTTAACCTGTACCGGATTTGTATCTGGATCATTAAAACGTGACTTATTAACATTAGCGGATCTGTTTGTACTTCCATCCTATTATGAAAACTTTGGTATTGCCGTTGCCGAAGCCATGAGTGCTCATCTTCCTGTAGTTATTTCCGATCAAGTTCACATTCATTCAGATATTACAAAATCTAATTCAGGATGGGTTTGTCAATGTACTGTTGAGAGCTTAACCGAGACACTGAAAACCGCATTAAATAGTGATAAAAATATTCGCCAAACTAAAGGTAAAAACGCTGCTCATTTTGCTAACACAACCTATAGCTGGCCGGCGATCGCACCTGAAATAATTATTAAATACAAAACATTGGTCGAGCAATAGGTTGACCCATTGCGCTAGAATATAAAAAATTTAAAATTTATCCGATCGTTATGCCAAGTCTCCCCAACTATCGCCCCAAACAAATGTCCCTCGGGCCGCTAGAACGGGAAATTCTGAACATTGTCTGGGATCTGCATACCGTGGCCGTCAAAGATGTTCATCAACGCATCCTTTCCGATCCCAACCGAGAACTCGCTTACACCAGCGTCACAACCGTCCTCAAACGCCTCACAGAAAAAGGCTGGTTGGCCTGTGAATCCCAAGGCAAAATCCACCATTGGCAAGCCCGCATCACCCGCGAACAAGCCAATGCCTTGAATGCCTACAACCAACTCAATCAATTTCTCAACATCAGCAATCCCGATTTAGTCGCAGCCTTTGCTGACAATCTCGACCAAACAAGTTTAGACAAACTTGATGCGATCGCTCAACGCCTCAAAGATCTTCGCGCTGCCCGAGGAGAATAAAATCATGCACGGTTCCTTGCTAATCCTAGTCCTCACCAGCGCCATCATTCTTCGAGCATTGTGGCGATCGCAACCCACTTCAAGCTGGAACCAACGGTGGATTGGCACCATGTTTACCTTTGTATTGCCGCCGCTATTGTTAATTACCAGCGCGATCGCCTTGCTCTGTATGGGACCGCAGGGCATGGGAATCAGCACATTTGAAGGTTGGGGAACCTATGGAACAGGTATTGTTTTTTTAATTGCTGCTGTCACTATTGCTTACATCCAATCCACCCAAGCTACCCAAGAAATCAAACAACTTCGCCAATATCCATCCATCAACCTAACCCAAACGAAGGCTCGTCTATTACCAATCGAATTACCGTTCATTGCACAAGTTGGGTTCTGGAATCCTGAAATCATCATTAGTCAAGGCATTTTAGAGACATTAACCACTGAACAATTTAATGCGGTCTTGGCCCACGAACAGGCCCATGCAACTTATCATGATACGTTCTGGTTCTTTAGTTTTGGCTGTTTGCGACGGCTGACATTTTGGCTTCCTAACAGCGAAAGCCTCTGGCAAGAGTTACTACTTTTGCGAGAACTCCGGGCCGATCGAATCGCGGCTCAAACTACTGATCCATTGGTCCTCGCTGAAGCTTTGATTGCTTTAGTCCGATCGCCCATGGTTCAATCTGATTGGAGTGCAACATTACATCCACAGACCCTAGGCGATCGTTTTTCTGAACGGATTGATGCGATTTTAAGTACAACCGTCCTCGCGCCCATTCCCGGCTGGAAAATGAGTGCCATAGTGATTGCCGGACTCTTGCCCTTGCTGATCATTCCGTTTCACCATACCTAAAGATTGAACAATTAATTTAGTATAAATCAATTGTTAGGGGATAACATACAAGAAATCTATCCATCCTTTAAGGTGCTGAGCCTGCATTCAAAAAGGTTCTACCCAAACTAATTATGGATGTACGCTCAATATATTTGAACAAAATTTGTTTGAGCCAGAGTACATACGAATGGAGCAGCAGTTCGCTACGACAGACAAACTTCCCCAATTCGTGATTCAAGAAATCAGAAATAATTACAGCAATTCCGAAACTTAAACTCCGATCGCCCAATCGCAGCAAGAGTATTTCGATTATGAGGAACAGCGCAAATTCAGCGCAATGCAGCGTCAGGCAGCAATAGAACAAACGAACATGATGTCTGCGGCTCAGGCGAAAATTATGGCAGACCAGCCGAGATTAATGTCGGAAGCGGTGCAATCGGCGCTGAAATATTCGTCCGAAACCGCTGGAGTCGGATTCAGAAACTTTGAACATCCTTGCGACTATCCTAATCAACCCTAATCAATGAGACTCTCAAGGCAACTATTGCGGCGATCGATCGGCTGTAGTCAGACCAGGTGGCCGTTTCTAACCAGGTCATGCGGGGGCCGATCGCGTCCTTGTCACTATCATCTGGAATCCCACAGATTTTGTGTCACACTTCTGGGTTCTTCGGATACCATTAGTCAATCACTTGTGACATATCGGCTCCGAATCAATCATGGATAAGACCGTCTCTTCAACAACATTAGACCTTCAAGCCCTGACCCAGGATGCCGCTATCAACCAGATGGCAGCGTCTTCCGGACAACAGTCCAGTCAGTATGCCACTGGCTTAATGGATGAACTTTTCGGCGAAGTGGATAGCATCCTAGATGGAAGCCTGATTCCGCCTACCGAATCCGTAAAGGTCGCTGCCATACCTGAGCCTAAAGCACCTATCAATCTCGATTTTGCGGCATTTCTTTCAACGCCCTCTTCCGAATTGGGTGCAATGATGGCGGGCCTTTCCAGCAATGGCGCGCCCGCAATTTCTCAGGACGATGAGGTCCAACTGACGGTGCCTGTCACGGAGAACGACCGCAATCAAGTTCGACAAGAGTCTTATGGTCTCTTTGAGAAAATGTTGATCTTTGTGGGCTGTTCATCCGCCATGGCCGCCATGGTAATTTGGTTAGGAAGTCAGGGGACAATAGGACGAATGTCCGCCGCAATTCGTGGAACGTCAAATGTTCCGGTTGCTGTCATACCACCGAATCCATCGGATGTTAAATTCTCGGACTATATGGGTAAGTCGTTGGAGTCTATTGATTCCAAATCAAAAGTGATACCTAATCTAGCCGCCGTTCCCGTATTGCCTTCTGTTGTAATGCCGACGGTAAAAGTTGATAATTCAACGCCTCAAATCATTCTGGGTGGCAGTGGAATGTCTCGCTTAAAACCTGTTCCAACGATCGGACGGACTATTCCCACAGTTAATCCACCTGCACCTAATGCGCCTGCGATGAGTAGCCAAAGTAACTTAGAGCAAACCGTGGCGAAATTATCGGGATTGGTCGATCGGATGACAGGTATGACTAATCGTCCAGTTGCGGCTGTCGCTCCTTCTCGGGCTGTTGCTCCGGCTGCTGCTCCCCAATCGGAATATATTTTGTCTGGGGTATTGGGGAATGGTGATAAAAGTGCGGCGATGTTCAAAATTAATGGTGTGGGCAGAAACTACGATAAAGGCGAGAAAATTGGAAATAGTGGTTGGGTTTTCATTCGGGTTGATAATGGCAATGCTGTCGTACGTCGCAATGGCGAAGTTCGTACTTTGTCAGCCGGACAACGACTCTAATCAATCTCTAAGCTTGAATTTGTTTTAAATTTGTTTTAAATTTGTTTTAAACCAGTGAAGAGCCGATCGTCTTCCCCTATACTGACGCTCATCAACTCGATAGGTCGAGAATAATGACGGAGTGCAATGGCGATTTCTGGGACCGGGTGTTAAAAACTTGTGACGAGTTGTGCGATCGGGTGGGCAATCGGCTTTTGCAAGACTTTGGTACGTTACAAGCAGTCGAGAAATCCGATGGATCACTCGTCACAGCCGCCGATCGATGGTCTGATGCAGAATTGCGCCAAGGCATTCAATTGGCATTCCCCGATCACGGTGTTGTCTCGGAAGAAACCATTCATATATTTCCAGACAATGACTGGTGTTGGGTAATTGATCCAGTTGATGGCACCACAAATTTCACGCGTGGCATTCCATTATGGGGAATTTCGATCGGCCTGCTCTATCAAGGTACTCCAGTGTTTGGATTTGTCAGAATGCCGACCTTGAGACAATCGTTTTACGGTTACTGGGCGGGGGATTCGGGATTGGTGATGCCAGTGGGTGCTTTTCGTGATGGTGTTGCGATCGCGGTGAGTTCTGATAATCCCAGTAGCAATCATTTCTTCAATCTCTGTGCCAGAAGCATTGGTATTTTAAAGAATCCCATCCCCGCCAAGATTCGTATGTTGGGAATTTCGACTTATAACCTACTCACCGTAGCAATGGGTGCAGCGTTAGGCGGTGTGGAAGCGACACCAAAGATTTGGGATATTGCAGCAACTTGGGCAATTGTTCAGGCGGCGGGTGGTTGCTGGGTTGCGCTTGATGATAAACCGATTTTCCCGCTTACGATTGGGGTGAATTATAGCGATCGGTCTTACCCAACTTTAGCGGTTTCGCAAGAGTCTGTGAGAGTGGTATTTGAGCCGTTGGTGAGGGCGGGTTTGCGATTGTAGAGGCTTATTTATTTGACGATCGGTCATTTTAAGATTCGGGTGTGAGGAGCAGATTTCGATAAACTTGTTCAATAGGGAAACTAAGATTAATACTTTTCAGTTCTACAATGTCGCCGTCCTTGTAATTTAGAATGACCCATTCACCAGCATCATTCTTATAATATAAATCCATTTCGATACTGGTAGAACTCACGTGCAAATAGTCTCGTAAACTTGGATTTTTTCGATATAGTCTAAATTTGCGGCCCCGATGACCTCCGGTCGGTCGTAGACCATCGTAGGATTCGGTACTGCTCGATAACACTTCAACGATCAAACAGGGATAGGTAATGTATTGAGTGCTGGTTTTATCTCGATCGTCATAGGTCACGCTAGCATCTGGATAGGTATAATTCTGAGTCGAAGTTAACTCTCAGGTCTGAATTACCAGTTTCGCAGCTATCCCCTAGATGATTAGTTAATAACGTGGTGAATTTGACGGCGATTAAACTATGATTTTTGCTACCACCACTCATCGCGTAGACTTCGCCATCAAGATATTCATATTTTTCTAGCTGCTTTTCACTCCAAATGAAATACTCTTCAGGGGTGAAGTAAGGAAAATCATCTTTTAGTGAGATCATGATGACTCAGGTTAGGCTGGGGGCAACAACTGTAGTATCTTTTGTCGAGATTCACAAGAGTTATTCTAGCTCAGTCGATTGCGCCCCTTTTTTACTTCATAAGTTGAACAATCTGCTACACCACATAACCCATATCTAGAGTAGTGACGATCGGTATTACAAGCGATCGTCGCTACTATCAAATTTTAGATCATGGATATATTATTTTCTACGCTGGGCCTTTCTTTTTATTTACTTTCCTTGCGATCGCTTCTAGCCTTTTACAATCTTCCCATCTCTTGATAGATTTGTAGTATATAAAAACCGGGCGATCGAACTTCGACCACCCGGTTTCTTTTAATCACTGAACTTGATGCTTACTTGCTTTCTGCGGCAAACATACATTTGTCAGAATCACAGCCCGCTGGACCTTCCTCAATCACTTCGGCAGAATCATACTTCGCCAACGCACCGTAGAAATCATCAGTCTTGCGACGAGATTCCACTTCGGCGGAGAGTGCTAGATAGGTTTCCCGATCGATCTTCTCGAAGGGCAAGCGTGGGAATGGGGCATCAAATCGTGCTAATAATGCGGCACTCATATAACCGCCATTGGTAGCGACAGAATCGTAAATCACATCAGCTAAGGCATCGATCTCATCTTCACGAAGTTCGATCGTCGCACTCGTATTATGTGCCGTGTAATATTTCTGCACTTGCATGTAGAAATCAAATTGCGCCGTAGCCGAGAACATTTCGATCGACACCTCATCAGCACCGGGAATGTTGGCCCAAGGCACTTCGACTGGAATTTCTACCAGCCATTCAGTACAACGCGGATCAAAGGGATCATTCAGCAAATTCCCTTGATCATCTTTGTCCGACTGCGACGGTACAATGCTGTAACCATAATCCAAACAAGCCATGGCAACTGGATCATTCTTGCGGAAGGTAATCCGACGAATAAAGCGTTGAGCCTTGGGCGGATGCCAGCCAGACGATGCGCCAGTGAGCAAACTCTTGGTGCCCGCAGGTTGTACAGTGGTGCAACGGTTAGGCACTTTCAGGCCATGCTTGAGGCAATACTCTCCGACAACACGGTGAACGGTGGCTTTCCAGCGGGATAAGTACTCTTGTTCTTTAGATTTGAATTCTAGTCCGCGCATGGTGTCCGGGCGACCCGCTTCCCACCAATTCAGCCATTCGGTCCCAAAGGCTTGAACAAAGAAATCAAACAATCCGGTGAATGATACGCCCACGATCGGGTCCATCAAACGCGACTTTTGATAACGGGGTTCAGTGAATTGATGATTCAACAATCCAGCAACCGTCAAACCACCTGCTGTAAATGCATCATCCTGCGCTTGATAATCATTTGGATCGATTTGATTTAAATGAATCTCAGAAAGATTGCAGTGGAAGTCTTCTCCGATTATTTCGCCGCAATTATGTGCAACAAATCCATTGGCATCAAAACGAGAGATTCCCGGAACGGTGCAATCGTAAACGGCTTCTGTCCCATCTGGGGTAATCTCTGAAACCGTGACAGCAAAACGATCGCGGTTCAATTTGCGTTTATATCCTGATAACAAAGACGTTAGTAATTCCTGTTTTTGGGGTTCTTGGAAACCGATCGTTTCTAAAAACACAGGTAGATTGTCGTTTGCAATCACGAGTTCATGCTGTGCTTTACAAGCATATTCTGCTAATTCACGTTTAGAATTTGGCATCAAACGGACTTGCTCAGGACGGCGGTTGCGATAGATTGTGGAGCTAATTCCCAATCGAAGTAACATTCTTTGAACCGCTTCCAAGAGTGATTCATTACTTTGTGCTAACCGAACACTCACGCCTTTAAGTTGGGTACCTTGAACACTACCATCAGCATCAAACAATCCGCGTAGGAATCCACAATAGAAGTCATGGCTTGATTCTTCGATCGCAGGCGTAATCGTCTTATGACCTGCCACCACTCCGAACTGTTTAGCAAGTTGGGCTAAGGGAGCAGAACTCACTTGATAATATTGATTGCTAGTGTGATAACAACCTTTTAACGGTTTAGGTGCATCAGGAGTCAGTTCATTAGCTAATGCCAATGCATATTCCTTCATTTCAACCTGGCTGTCACCCCAATAACGCAGATTCGCTTGGTAAACGTGATTCTTTGCAGAAACCGCAAAACAACCATCGCCAATCAAATTCCCTAGAAGCCAACCGACCTTTGCAGTCCCAGTTCCACTCCAAGGTTGTAATCCTCGGTGATTGTGAATTAAAACCCGATCGCCCGGTTGCAAATCTTTCGTTTCGACCCATTCAGTATATTGAGCCTTTTGGGTTTGAGCGGTAACTTTCAGAACGCGATGATTACCTGTTAATCGTAAACTATGACCTTCTTGGGTACTCAGTTTGACAACTGGTTTCACACCACTAAAGAAGAATCCATCGGCAGTAGTACTAAACAATTCACCATTGATGTAGGTGCCATGTTGCTGACCAATTAAGTCTTTCACCTGACGCGCACCGGATTCCGTATGAACCCAAGTATCTGAAGTTACGCAAGGATTCAAACCATAGCGACCTAGACGATGCTCGACTTCTTCCGCAGGCATTTCAGGCTTGAGATTCAACAGGAATGCTGCACCTTTACCAGATTCATAAGCGGTAATGAATTCAATTTGTTGATCGCGATCGGGCAATAAATCAGCACTCGATCGTGCGATCGCTTCTGATGCATATTGAATTGCACCTTCACCAGAATGGAACTGTTTGCGCACTGCATCCAGAACTTCTTGTTTGGTCGGTTTGTGATGATAAACCCGAGTATGGTTGGCCATCCGATAAGCATCGCGTTCTGGATCAATCCGCCAGTTGCCATCTTCGCCCTGTTGCCAGAGATTGTCTTTAGCTGATGCGAATTCTGCATCACTACTATTCCCTTGACGCATCCCCGCAGATCTTCTAATA
>JAJAYH010000096.1 GCA_026786325.1 Alkalinema sp. CAN_BIN05
CAGTTTTTCTATGTACTCTAAATCAGATTAGGATCGGTCCTGTGATTTATTTGGAGTTCTAATCGATGATAACAAAACCGATCGCCCCTACCCATCCGCTAAAATAGATTAGTCAACCGATCGCCCAATCTTTTGTAATCACGTTTTGGCGAAGGTGTGACATACTAATTTGCTACTTATTCATTAAAAATGACAGATCGATTGCGTCCCTGCTGCTTAGCGCGATATAGCGCGATATCGGCTTCCTGGATCAGCGTTGATGATTTTTGCTTAGGACTAGGTATGAGAGTGGTAATGCCGACACTAACCGTAACCATATCGCTGATGTCAGAATTTTGGTGAGGAATCTTTAGATTGACGATCGCACTACGAATTTCCTCGGCGACTATGATTGCGCCATCAAGATCAGTATTTGGCAAGATTGCGACAAATTCTTCACCGCCATAGCGTGCCACGAGATCTGCAGGACGATATAAAGTTTGTTCTAAAGCTTGGGCGATCGCCTTCAAACAATTATCGCCGACTTGATGTCCATAGCAGTCGTTATAGCGTTTGAAATAGTCAATATCAAACAATAACAAAGATAGCGGTTGCTGCTCTCGGCTCAGTCTTTCCCATTCAAATCTGATGCGATCGTCAAAGCAGCGCCGATTAGCAATTTGGGTTAAGCTATCAAGGTTAACGAGCTTTTCTAATTCCAGATTTGCTTGTTTGAGAGAAGTTTCACTCTGTTGCAATTTTGTAGTTCGCTCAATTACTTGACTCTCAAGGCTTTCGATAGATTGCATAAGCAATAACTGCGCCTCTGTTCGCTCATCTATTACTGCCGATAAAATCAGTGATGTTAATGCAAATACTGCCATAAATGACTGCAATAGCAGCAGTGATTCATTTGGGGAGGCTTTGTTATAAAATCCATAGCCTTGAACAGAAGCAAAAATAGCAATTAGAGAAACTATACTTACCAATAAGCTCGCAAAAAATTTGCCACAGCGACTAACTGTCCAGATCAAGAGCGGCAGTAGCAGATACTCCACTCGGTAGCTATACCCAAAACCAACCCAACTGACCAATAGTATAGAGAGTAGGACTAATCCAACTTCCCATAGGTTTAGTCGGCGTTCGCCTTTTTGAGATTTTTCATACAGCAGAATTGTTGGCGTAAAAATCAAATGCGCGATCGCACTTGCGATCCACCATGTCAGCCAACTAATGCCATAGTTATGCCAAGGAACTAAGCCCGCTAAACAAAGACTAGTCATACCAACTGTTGCAGATACAACTGGCGAAAAAATCGCTGCTACAACATATAAAAGAACTGTGTCAACGTGACTAAAAATATTCTTGTGTTTTGCAAAGTTCTTAATTAAATAATTGGCAATCAATGGCTGTAAACAATTACCTAAAGCACAAGCTACATTAATCAATAAAAAATAAAAAATTGATATTGGTGCATCTATTTGTAATAACTCTAAAGAAACCGCTAGAATCGATCCGCCAGCAATTCCTAGAAGTACGCGATTGCCTAGTAAATAAACAAGCGCTAATGTCATTCCTGAAGGAAACCAAACCGATGCAACTGCGCCAGGTAAAGTTGAAAATTTGTGACTAAGATTTACCCCGATCGCATAAGCGATCACTATTAGCAGATTCAGAATCAGAAATCGAAAAACCTCCTTCCGTAATAGCCAATGGCGACTCATGCGATTGACCTAGAATTATTAGAATTTTTTTATTCTACAGTCTACATAACTTCTTTTAACATCCAGAATCCTGCAAAATGTTCTTCATCGGGATTTGTCTATACGGCTAAGAAATGAAAGCCTTGAGAACTTTGTTTCGATTTTTCAAAAGTAGCGCCTCGGTCGATCGCAATTTTATCTTTTGGTGCTTGCAGATTTGCCAAACCCCATCGGGCATCAGCAGTTGCTTCTAGCTGCATTTGGGTGCGATCGTCCCTACCCATCCGCTAAAATGTATTGGTCAACCGATCGCCCTTCCAGCAGTGACTTGAAGTTGACATCTGCAATGTAATAGAGGTAGTCGATCGAAGGAAGCCACCATGGAAGAATTACTCCTTGAAAGCTGGCGATCGCTGGCCCCTACGCAGCAAGCCAAGGTTTTACAATTTACTCGATTGGCCCTACCCATCAGCTAAAATGGATAAGTCAACCGATCGCCCTGCGTTACAATTCAAAAACAGCATTGCAACCGAACTAAAATCCCTTCATGAACACCGTGCAAGTTGCCATCCAACTTTCCTCAGACGACCTACTCACTGCTGTCGCCCAACTTGGCACGTCAGAACTCGAAGCCTTCTCCATTCAAATCAGTAACCTAGTCGCTCAGCGAAAATCCCTCGATAATCCAGAACAAAAACTACTACAAAAAATCCACCAATCCATTCCCCAACCCATTCAACAACAAATCACCATTCTCCTCAAAAAACGAGAAGCCGAAACCCTCACCCCAGAAGAAAATCAAGAATTCATCCAACTCACCCAACAGGTCGAAACCCTAAACGTCGATCGCATCACCCACCTCGCAGCCCTCGCCAAACTCCGCAACCAACCCTTAAAACAACTCATGCAAGACCTCAACTTGCAACCGATCGAATATGTCTGAAACTCGCATCTCCCGCACTATCCGAGAATCAGTCATTACCCGATCGAAAGGAATTTGCGAATATTGCTATGCCCAGCAAGACTTCTCAATGGATACCTTTGCAGTAGAACATATCATTCCACGCAGCAAAGGAGGCTCCAACGATTTATCAAACCTAGCGTTTTCTTGTCTAGGCTGTAATGGTTGCAAATATACCCGAACCACCGCGATCGACCCTGAAACAAAATAACCTGCACCGCTCCATAATCCACGCCTCGAAGCTTGGAGCATTCATTTCGCCTGGAGTCAGGATTACACACAAATCATCGGTTTAACGCCCACAGGTCGCGCTACTGTACAAGCTCTCCAACTCAACCGTCCCGGCAATCAAAACCTTCGACGAGTCCTCCACCAAACCGGAGACCATCTACCTAATCTATAAATCGGAACAGGACAAAAGCATTTATAAACATCGCCTCTATCCCATCCGCTAAAATAGATTAGTCAACCGATCGATCGTGCTTACCCATTAGTTAAACTTGCAAGCTAAGGCTGAAAATATCGATCGCGCTCCCGGCAATAAACACTAGCTAATCCTGGACGCTTCCATCAGGCAACGTTGCACCCTCAAAATTAGTCCCAGCCATCAGAGCACTGCTAATTTCAGCCCGAATTAGGTTTGCCCCCCGCAAATCCGCTCCACGCAAATCCGCTCGTCCTAGATATGCTTCAATTAAATTG
The DNA here is from genome assembly GCA_026786325.1 of Alkalinema sp. CAN_BIN05. GTDB lineage: Bacteria > Cyanobacteriota > Cyanobacteriia > Leptolyngbyales > Leptolyngbyaceae > JAAFJU01. The sequence goes on from JAJAYH010000096.1 coordinate 3,346, forward strand.
GCTTCTAAAAGTAAGGCATTTTTTAAATTAGTGCGACCTAACTCGGCCTTATTCAAGCGAACTCGGGCCATTTTGCTATTTTGCAAATTAGCTTCGTTCAGTTTGGCTCCATTTAGAGTCGCGTCAGTCAAAATTGCATCAGTCAGAATCGCCCTAGTCAAATCTACGCGATTCATTTTGGCATCTTGCAACGTTGCCCCAGCCAGATTCGCATCGGTCAAAATTGCATCGCTCATAAACGCATTCGTCAGCTTTGCCCCAGTTAAATTTGCCCCGGTTAAATTTGCCCCTTTCAAGCTAACTTCTGTCAAATTTGCTCCCGCTAGATTAGCCCGCTGGAGATTGACCCCGGATAGATTGGCTCCTTTTAAATCTGCATATTGAAGATTTGCACCACGCAGGTCCGCACCTGGCAACCCTCGCCCTTCTTCCCTCATATTTGCACTGCGTAGACAAGCACTTCGTAAATCTGCACCATTCAAAATTGCGCCACGTAAATCGGCTCCACTAAGATTTGCATCAAGTAAGGTGCTGAGAGATAGGTCTGAACAGCGAAGGTCCGATCGGCTGAGGTTGCAGCCCATGAGATCTGCATCGCGAAAATCACAATTCGACAAGTCCGCTTGGCTGAAATTTGCCCCGCGCAACAGACTCCCTTGAAGATTAGCTTGGTGGAAGTTGGTCCGGCTGAGGAACGTTAAAACTAGGTTGGTGCCTTGGAGATTACTGCCCGAAAAGTTGGCTCCAATCAAGTCTGCACCTTGGAGTTGAATGCGGTGAAGATCAAGTCCTGAAAAATCTATATGGCCGGATTTGTATTGGGTGATCAGGTCTTCAGGAGTCATGACGGGCCATTCCAAATAAAATAATGTAAGAAAGTAGGAAGTAAAGAGCTAATCAGTTTTAAAGACTAAGCGCGAATTTCTGTTACGACGACTGACTCATCGGCGGACATTCGTTTTGTAATGGTGCCGACTTCTGAGATTGAAGCCGATCGCACCTTAAATGCCCGCATCATGGCCTCGATCGTCGTTTCATACTCATCGGAATCCGGTAATTTCCGGGCAATTTCCCGCAATTTAATCGCTAAAATTTCTGGTTTTCGGTGTAGCCTGAATGCCGTCGCGAGCAATGGAATCGTGCTTTGTTGCCGCAGGGTCATGCCTTCGATCGCGTCTTCAGGTTCAATGCTATTCACCAAAATCAATAACAAATGCTTGAGGCGTAGTGGATTGGCCAATTTCACAATGTCGAAGTGCAAATCAAACACGGCAGAATCGATCGCCTCCACCATGCTGCTCCCCACATCACTCCAAGGCGATGGGGAAATTACGTCGGCGGGCTTAGGA
>JAJAYH010000097.1 GCA_026786325.1 Alkalinema sp. CAN_BIN05
AGATTAGATAGCGACCCACCATTGCAAAATCATGGAGCAAGGTCGCGCTGCTAAGTTCGTGGGTGCGGGTCTGAATTATTGTTCCTTGGGGATTGCAGCGGTAGAGATGAAGCTGATTTTTAGGGCCAAAACTCACGCCGAAGTTGAAGATCTCATGGGTCTTCGGGTCCACTTTCGGATGGGCGGAAAATGGCGTGGTTGAGGTCAATTTTGACAACGAATTCAGCCCCACCGTCTCCAGCGTTTCGAGATCCAATTCGTGAGGCCATCCGCCTTCCCACAAGGCCAAAAGCTTATCCGTCGTCGCTAAAACATTGGTATTGGCCGCATTTTTCAAACCCTTCCAACGCCCTAACCAAGACTCGGACCCATGACTACCATAGCCGCTAAACAAATACCGATCGGCCTTTTCTTCTGCTTTGTAGCCATCGGTCTGAACATATTTATAAATGCCCGTCGCACCAGAATCGGTAAACGTCACCCCCAATACCGCACCATCGCCATCAAACCAATGCCCCACCGATCGGCCTCCCCTGGTCAATCGGGCCGGACCATTGCGATAGAGGGTTCCGCGTAAATCAACGGGAATCGAGCCAGACAATATTGGCAGAGCAGTACGATCGAATCCGATCGCTGTGTGCTGAACACATTTAGCCCACTGGTAGTTTGGCTGCTGCTTTGGCTGGCGGTTTGGCTGCTGGTTTGGATGGATGGAGCTTGCCGAAGTAGCCATGATTTCTCGTGTGAGGGTTGCCTTCATCATCGCGCAATATCGTTAGTTCTAGCAGAACTGTTCTCGAATCGAGGGGATTCTGATAGAATGCCAAAGTTGTTTTAGCCGCATCCATGAGCCAGTCGCTTGAACTACCTAAGGTAGATGATTTTTTACAAGAACTTGCTTCGATTCAGCAGACTGGGACGAAACGGATTGCAGTTTTGGGGTCTCGCCACGTCCCCATTACCCATCAACAGCTCATTGAGACGATGATTTTTGCACTCGTAACTGAAGGCAATCGTGTTTTGACCTCTGGATCTACGGGAACAAATTTTGCGGTAATTCGAGGTGCATTGCGCGCTGATCCGGGTTTGTTGACTGTGATTTTGCCTCAGAGTCTCGATCGGCAACCCCGCGAATCTCGTGAACAATTAGAGACGGTGATGCATTTAGTGGAGCATCCTGAGAACAATAAACTGTCGCTGGGTGAGGCGAGTTCGATGTGTAACCAGGAAATTATTTCACGGTGTCAACAGTTGATCTGCTTTGCATTTCACGATAGTCGGACGCTGCTCGAGACTTGCCGGGATGCGGAAGAACAGCGGAAGTTAGTGACTATCTTTTATCTAGATTAATATTCATTTCTTAGGATAGGGCAATGTTGTTTTCTGATTTGTCGATGAAGACGCTGTTGCTTGGGGCGATCGCGGTTGAGGCGGTTTTGGTTTATTTGCCATTTGTTGCTGTGGCCTATGGACGGGTGACGAATGATTACGATATTTCGGCTCCTCGGGCCATGATTGACAAACTGCCGGACTGGGTAAAACGGGCCAATTGGGCACATCAAAATGCTTGGGAAGCCTTTGCGATTTTTACAGCAGCAGCACTGATGGCCTATGGTTCAGGCTTGGACAATGAAACGGCTCGGCTTCAGGTGATGGCTCATGTAGCGGCGAGGGTGCTGTTCCCGATATTTTATATTGCAAACATTCCATTGCTCCGATCGATGATGTTTGCGGTAGGTTCGATTTGTGCGTTTTCGTTGATGTTTGCCAGTGTGACCCAGAGCATGGGAACCTAATGGTCAAGTACACATAGTTCTAAGGACGGTTTGAGGCATATGGCTGCTAGTTTTTCGTTTGACATCGTGAGTGATTTCGATCGCCAAGAGCTGGTGAACACTATTGATCAGGTGAGTCGAGATGTGAACAGTCGCTACGACCTTAAGGACACGGCGACGACGTTGGATCTAAAAGAAGATATGTTGGTGATTAACACGTCGAGCGATATGACCTTGCAGGCGATCGTTGATATTTTGGCGCTGAAGGCATCAAAGCGTGGCTTATCGCTGAAGATTTTTGAATACGGTACACCTGAGTCCGCTAGTGGTAATCGGCTTCGGCAAGAAGTAACCTTGAAAAAAGGAATTAGCCAAGAAATTGCTAAACAGATCACGAAGCTAATTCGTGATGAATATAAAAAAGTGCAAGGCTCGATTCAAGGCGACGCAGTGCGGGTTTCGGCAAAATCAAAAGATGACTTACAAGCCATCATGGCCCGTATGAAACAAGAAGAATATCCGGTGGCACTTCAGTTCACTAATTACCGCTAGAAATAATATTACTAGCGATTTGTGTGGAACATAGCCCTCATAATCATGTCAACATTACGGGGCTTTATTATGTGTTTTATTAGAGATCTTATGCGCCGTACAATTCTTACATTCTAGTCATCAAGCTCACCTTACTAACCTTGGCCCGATCGAGACCATCAAGTTCATCCAGCGTCAACCAACCTTCTTTGATAAGACGCGCAAACACAAACACAAACATCGACTGACTGTCGTCATACTTACCATCAATGTCATGCCGTCTGGCACTTAAAAAATCATGTAATTTCCACAGATCATCCAGACATCTAATTTCACCAGACTGCTCACGGATCAGATTTACCATCATATCTGATTCTCGCTGAAAGGCCGTCTCTAATGCCTTATGAGCAATCTCACGCTCTGTATTAGACCATTCCACCTCACTGACCATCAACATGACCTATTTTCCTGATTTGATAATGAATTGCTTTGATCACTTGATAACAATGGTTAAGTAAAGTTATCAAACTGTAATGATTTACTTATCCAATTGTACTCAACCTAGGCTACAAGCGCTAGTGGTAATGGCGTAAATCCAACCCGATTACTTACATAAGTAATCGGGTTGTTAAAGTTTGCAGTCAGGTAACGCGTACCACGGAACATTTGGATAGCTGTGATGCTCTTGGTGATAGCTAAAGTGATAACAAATCAAGAGTGAGATAACTTTTGGATAGTAAGCACTGCGAATTAAATTGTCTTCGTGACGATGGGGTAAATAAGTTCCAAAACAAAACAATTGTAATGAACTTAAAATTAACGGGGCCATCCAAACCAAAGCAAAATTCATCGCCGAGACTTGAAGGACTAAGATTGATCCGACGAGTCCAATTCCAACAACTGTGACAAACACAAGCATTTGAGAAAGAGTAAGATAAGTCCGTAAAAACCGGAAATACCAACTTAATCCCTGAGGATTCGACCCATCATGAAAGTCTGGATCGCCGACTTGGCCTGGGATTTGGTGATGACGTTGGTGATTACGAAGACATTGGTCGTAATTCAACAGCGCATATAGTCCGATCGCAAACTTACCGATCGCATGATTAAGTGTTGCATTGCTAGGGACGAGACTTTGGTGCATGGCATCATGGGCCAAGATAAAAAGTCCCGTCTGTAAAAATGTTCGAGATAGTACAATTGCGATCCAATAAACGGTCGAAAACTGAGTTAAGTCTATTAATAGAAACCCAACAAAGCTCAACAACCAAAGGCTAATAATGACGATCGCCCACACTATCCCTAAATTTTTAGAATAGGGAATCATGGCTTGCGCAGTTGTCAAAGTAGTACTGATCATTTGCGATCGCCATCCCTATTACCAGAAACATAAATTTAAACAATGCCCCATACTTGATTTGGGTGTATCACCAATTTGATATGCCAATTTGACAAGCAAGGGACATTAATTTAAATGATTCTAAACACCAAAATGTTCGGTCTAACGTGCGAAGTTCAACAATTCCTTAGGAGATGCTAGAAGATCGATCGCCACGAAGAATACTTTGCCATCAGGATTTAACAAGAATCGCCATGCAATATTCATGCCGACGTTTCCGCCGAACCAAGGAGTTTGGCATTTCCCTGTGACTTTGATTTGGGTGTAACCGCCATCTGCTTCTTCAGATACACCGCGCTCAGGAATTAGTTTCAGATTTTGGCATTCTTCGCGGAAGAACTTCAAGACAGCATCTTGTCCAACAATAGGACGCTGGAATGGAGGCTGCAATGCACCATCAGGCTCAAACAATGTAATTAGGGTGTCGAAATCATTGTCATTCATGTTGTTCATGTAAGCCAAGATTGTTGGGTTGGTAACGCCCTCGATCGCCACTTGAGTCCGCTCAGCCTTAGGCAATTCCATCGGTTCGCTAACGCGATTGAATTCACCCATTTTGCCCGTATCAAAACCCATATCCAATACAGAGTTTCGTAAGACAGTGATCTGTTGGCCCGGTTCAAGCCCCTGAATGGAAACTAGAACGGCGCTTGCGTTAGCGGAGAGTTTGTAACCTTCAGGAATCGGTGCGACCAACCCTTGAGCCATCCATTCACCCAAACGATGCCAGAAACCCAACTTAAGGTTAGGAGTCCAGACTGCATAGGCACGGCTAACCGGAGAATCCGATCGGTTAGCAAGTTCACACATTGCCTGACTCTGTTGCAGAGGGGTCATGCTGCGAATTTCGTTGAGTGTATTCTCAGCAAACTGCATGTTAGCTGCACCGGGAGCCGCCATAGTGATGGTTTTACCCATCTCAAGATACGCAAACCAAATCAGCGCCAATTGATCTTCAGCCTTGAGCTGAACGAAACGTGCAACCGTTGCAGGTACGGCATCAGCAGCAAGGGTATTAGGAAAAATTCCACGGGCTGAATCGATGGTAAAAGCCATGTGTGGGCCTCCTCAAAATTTACAAACAACAAAATGAATTTTAGCTCAGAACAAGTTCCACAGAATTTTTCTGTAACCTAATTACTCACTTAACTAACTAGCTTTTCAAACTTATATTAAGAATAGTAACAGATTTTTCATATTTCTCAATACTTACGTGTTCTGAAAATTGTTTTAAATGGCTTAGAACAGAAATTTCAGGGGATCTGGAGTGGTTCGGTTTAAGAGGCAGTCCTTTACTGCGCCCAATTTGGACTTAAAAATTGTTTGGCTGACAAAATGGTTGTTGCCTTTTTGGATACGATCGAAGACCTCTATTGCTGAAATGCGGGTCAAAAGGTGCTGCTGCTGGTGTTTAGGCATCCTAGTGTGGACGATCCGGTGGCGATCGGCTATGTGTTAAGTCGATTGTTACCGAAGACTAGCTCCTGAATGTGGAACTAATCGTCATAGCTAAATTGTTAGTCCATTTGAACCGGGCATTGCTCAGATGGCATTTTGGTGCGCGTCTCAACTCTAGAGCGCAAAAGATTCAAGACACTAACAAAAATCGCTATTCTGGCGATCCGGGAAGCGTCAGACGTGTGGCCGTCAACTGAGCGTTTGGTGGGAATGCAACTTCCTGAACGGTACCGGGAGCACCCAGTGGTGAGGCTTTACCATTATTGAAGCTGACCATGATGGCTCCGGCATTTCCAGCGCGCACTACAAGCTGCTTTTTTGCATCCCAACTTCGCGTCGTGCCTTCTGTCAATATGCCCTCGAAGGCTTCCTGACCGTCGGCTACAACCCGAACCCAAGATTGGTCAGTCAAGGTCACTCCAACCCGAACGCCTTGATTGGGCGCACTGGCTGACGGCTTAATATCCAGCGTCTTGGGGTTTGGTCCCATGAGAGTAGTGGATGGCGGCAGGCTTTCTTTAAACTTTTGTAAGCTTTCTTGGCTTAACTCTGGCTGAGCATTGGACTGGCTTACTAATCCCGAAACTCCCTGAACAGACAGTCCTACTAAAACTAGATAGCCAAAATAAAGATGAACGGGTCGTAGTTGTCCAAACATTGGAAATTTGGCCAGCCAAGGAGTCCGATGCTGCTGGGGTGTCCCAGATTTGGCAAACTCGCTGGAAAAATACAAGCCGTTGAGACCGATCGCATTGGCGTACTGTCGAATAAAGCTTTGAATGTAGACGGATTCGGGCAAATCTTTTAGGCGACCTTCTTCGATCGCTTTTAAAAGACGGGTCTGAATATGAGTCCGTTCGGCGACATCTTCCAATGAGATGTCGAGTTGACGACGAGATTGACTCAATCGCTTACCGAGGTCAGCAAGGGTCGCTGCCTGTTGTTCATTAGCTATTTGGAGAAGTTTCTTCTTCCTCATAACGGGTGCTCCTAAGCTCCTCTCGCCGTAATCGATGGTAAATGAAGTGTGGACTTTAGGAAAGTCATCTCAGAAGATGTGATGGAACGGTATGTCCCCGGAGCGAGTGTCCTAGACCCATGGGCCTGGAGCTGAATCTCCCCGATCGCAGTTCGATGAAGCCGGATGACGGAATGACCGAGTTGTTGAGCAACCCGACGAATCTGTCGATTCCGACCTTCACGCATTACGATTTCAATCAATGTCTTATGGGGAAAGGTTTGAATCACATTAACCTCGGCGGGCAAAGTTTTTCGTCCTTCAAGCAGAACCCCTCGTCGCCATTGATTCAATACTTCTAGACATGGATGGCCTTCAACATAAACC
>JAJAYH010000098.1 GCA_026786325.1 Alkalinema sp. CAN_BIN05
CAAATTCTACCGTTACTGCGGTAAATTGCAACGTTTTTATCTGCACTATTTTTTATAGCACAACTCTTCGCCTCATTCACCGGAAATTCGGAGTAATGTAGAATAAGTAGAGTTGAGATGAGAGGATTTTATGGTCGTAGCACTGCTGTATTTGATTTTGGGTGGCGCATATCTGTTGGTCATGCCGTTGGCGGTCTACTTCTATCTGAAGGCGCGCTGGTATGTCTGTTCCTCCTACGAACGGGTGTTTATGTATTCCCTGGTGTTTTTGTTTTTCCCAGGAATGTTGGTGTTAGCCCCGTTTTTGAACTTCCGGCCTTATCGTCGGGAAATTGAGGCATAGACATGCGACGGATTGATGCGATCGGCATTACCTTCGGGGTTTTCATGGCGGGCGGCGGACTGTATCTGCTGTTTGTGTTTGCGGGCCTGGATTCAGCCAATGCGGGAATCTGGAGTCAGGCGGTCTTCATGCTCGGTCTACTGGGCTGGGTCTCCACCTATCTCTTCCGGGCCGCAACCCAAAAAATGAGCTACGTACAGCAGCTCAAAGACTACGAGGAAGCGGTGATGGCGAAACGGCTTGAGGAGATGAGCGAGGAAGAACTCGAACAGCTTCAAGCCGAAGTAGAGCAGGCTCAAGCAAAACAGATGCAGGCAGAATAGGCACAGCGAGAGAAGACCTAAAGCCGTGATTTAGCCACACTCAAGGCCGATCGCACCTGGTCAAACCCAGTTCCGCCAAAACTATTACGGGCCGCGACGACTTGACGAGGGGTAATAGCTGCGTAAATATCCGCTTCAAACGCCGGATGAAGCTCCTTCCACTCGGAAAGTGTTAAATCCTTCAGCAGTTTATTGGCGGCCAGAGAGGTCCGTACGACTTTTCCGACTAGACCATAGGCTTCCCGGAACGGAACACCCTTAGCGGCTAGATAATCCGCCACATCGGTTGCATTCGAGAAATCCTCGGCCACCGCATCCGCCAAGCGCTGAGGTTTGAACACAATCCCTTCGTCAAACAAGATGGTCATCGCTTCAAGACAAGCTTTGACTGTTTTTACGGTATCAAATAGACCTTCTTTATCTTCCTGAAAATCTTTGTTATAGGCCAACGGTAATCCCTTAAGTACCGTCAACATCGCCTGTAAATGGCCAAAAACCCGTCCCGTTTTGCCACGCACGAGTTCTGGGACATCGGGATTTTTCTTTTGGGGCATGATGCTGGATCCCGTCGCACAGGCATCCGTCAGAGTAATGAAGCCAAATTCCTGAGTCGCCCAAAAAATCACTTCTTCAGACAATCGACTCAAGTGCGCCATGACCAAGCTGGCAGCGGCCAGAAATTCGACAGCAAAATCCCGATCGCTGACGGCATCCAAACTGTTGGCATATACCGATTCAAAGCCAAGTTCAGATGCGGTAAAATGCCGATCGATGTTAAATGTCGTCCCTGCCAACGCTCCAGCACCCAAGGGGCAGATATTTACCCGTTTTGAAACATCTCCCAAACGCTGCCAATCCCGCTCGGTCATTTCGACATACGCTAGCAGATGATGCGCAAGGCTGATGGGTTGGGCGCGCTGGAGATGGGTATAGCCGGGGATGAGGGTTTCGACATGCTGCTCGGCGTGGGTCAACAATGCGGCTTGGAAGGCTTTGATGGCTTGACGAATCTGTTGGATTTGGTCCCGGAGATACAGCCGCGTGTCGGTGCCAACTTGATCATTGCGCGATCGGGCCGTGTGGAGTTTTTTGCCCACATCTCCCACAATTGCCGTCAGCCGTTTTTCGACCGCAAAATGGACATCTTCATCGTCCACCGTTGGATGAAACTGATTCGATCGATATTCCTGACGAATTTGCTCTAGCCCTGACACCAGTTGGTCGCCCTCAACAGCAGAGATAATGCCTTGTTTGGCGAGCATTTTGGCATGGGCCTGGGATCCCGTCAGATCGTATTCAATTAGTTCAATGTCAAAGGAAATACTGGCATTAAAAAGCACGATAGCCGGATGGAGTGCGCCTTCAAAACGCTGGCTCCAAGTGGCGGATTTTTCAGAGTTGGGAGTTGAGCTTTGCTGCACGGGTAAGGAACGCATTCAGGCCAAACGCGCGGAAAGGACAGCCACGGATTATCTCGCGGGTTGCGATCGCACGTCAATCGGTCCCGCCTGTGTAATGCGACGATCGATGCGATGATCAATGGAACGATCAGCGGGTGGCGATTTGGACTGAGGATGCGCTCCTAAAATTATTCGCCGAGTGTTAACCGTAGGTAGTGAACGTTTTAGCCATATATCCCACGGTCGCGCCAATCAGAAAAGCCCAGATTTGTCCTGTTTTGACAACATGCTGCCAAGATTTTGAGACATCTCCGACTAAATCCGTTTCTTTGATCTTGGTATTAATTTGGCCGAGGAGTTCGGTATCAGTAGTATGGAGGATTTGGAATAGGTCGAAGTGGGGAATCTGGGCCAGGTGAGTCACATCAATCGGACTCTGGAGCAGGGTTTGGGCAATATCAATCAGCATGGTGGGAAAATCCTCGATCGAAGGCAGAAATTAACAAGTTGACGATCGGCTGTTATCCTGATTTTTCAACTAATGCCGATTCATTCAGGACATAACCATAATCTATGAACTGATTTTACTTCCGCTTTTGGAATCGGTGACGGGAGATTTTTGACTTAGGAGTAATTCGAGGGAAGCGGGCCGTCGTTGGTCTTTAGAACTTTAGGTAATGCATCAATGCCGCAGTGGTTTCTTGAGGCAAATTCAAGCGGTCTTGAAGATCGACCAAACTGTTATACGGGCCGTGGGACGTGCGGTGACGGACAATTGCTCTGGCTAAAACAGGACCAACGTTCGGCAGTGTTTTGAGCCGATCGGCATCGGCACTGTTGAGATCAATTCGATCGGTCCGGCCAATGCTGTCCCAGTCATAATATTGAAACTGCAAAATCGGTTCGACAACAGCGAGGCGTTGATGAGAAATGCCCAGGACAGCAGCGAGATCTTCGATACAGTAAAATTGCACACCCGATTCAATCAGAGTCGAAAGCGATCGGGCTTGATGAATGGAAATACCCGGCAAGCGCAACCAATCGTCAATGGTGGCAGTGTTAACATCTATTGCAATTCCGATCGCCGCTGCCGCTTGAATTTCGCCGATCGACTGAAAACGATAGTACGGATCCGCCGCAACTTTGGCCTTCAGCACTTGCCCGGAAATCCCGCCCGCTGACACCGATTTAAGCTGATTCAGCACTTCACGGCTGAGCCAATCTATTAGTTCTAATCCAAATTTTAACGACGGTTGCCAACGCATAGTTGCTAGCTTAAAGATTGCTTAGAGTATTTATACTAGTGTCATCTTAGCCGATGCCGCTCAAGAGTCAGTGCTTAAGAGTCAGTGCTTAAGAGTCATGAAGTTGGTCCGCATCATTACCGAAGACGATCGATCAACTGTCTGCGCTTCTGTTCAAACTCATACTCCGACAGCAAACCCTCTAGCCGCAACCGATCGAGTTCCCGGACTGCCTCTGCCGTCTTAACTGCCGGACTCACACTCCTCAGAATCAAGGTCGGTGTGGCGGCTTTTCCCAGGCTACACATATCGACAGCGCCACCCTCTACAGCGATGCCGTCAGCACTAACCCCTTGATTGAAATTTTGATTGAACTGCGCCTCATCTTGAACCAAGTACCATATGCCTTCCATTACGCCCGCAATCCAAGGAATCGGCGTGAATAGACCAAAAAATAAATACACCAGCCCCCAGCCATATTCTTTTAGGTAGAACCGATGTAGGCCAGCAAAATGGACATCTGGGAACCCAGGGAGTGCGAGGGGAGCTATTCCTGCGATCGCCCAGATAGCCGCAACTTTTCGATTTTTAAGACGCTGGAGCATAATAACAGGCGAAACCGCTGATTAAATGGTGAATTTAGGGTTTTCTCGGTTATTCGGAGCGACCAGTCCGAGGTAATCGCCTAAGTAATCCTATGGTGCCCGAATAAGATCTTGCATAACTTTAGACTTCATCAACCTGTAGCGATCGTAAAAATACGGTAAACCTATTAGAGTAAATAGTATAAGTACTTAGATTTTCTTTAAACTATTTACACTCAACCACCGTGATGGTTAAGGAATGGGTTCTTGTCGTTACGTAATTCTGTTGAGCATTGTACGTAAATCCACCTCTAGACCGATAGAGATTTATCCCCATTTTAGAGCCACTATTCCCTATAGGAATATAGCTCAATACCTCCATAAAAGCTCGATTCATCGGCATCATATCGATCACGCTGCATCAATCATTAACGAGTAACAGATATCTCAGATAAAACAACGCCCCTAATTTTGCAGGCTCTTCCATGGTTCTTGAGTATTCTCCCGAGTGGCAAAATTGGTTAGTTGATCCCTATGCTGTGATTGGGGTTCCGGTGACGGCAGATGGTCAGCGGTTGATCAAGCGCTACCGATCGGTGGCGAAGTTGCTCCATCCCGATCGATTTATTCAGGCAGAACCAGCCATACGCGCATTAGTCACACAGATGCTAACCCGGTTGGTGAATCCAGCCTATGGCAAGGTTAAGGATGATGTCAGTCAGAAGGAAATTTTGCTATTGCTACGACTGCAAGCCCAACAATCGGCCAAAGATGGCATGGCCATGCAAACCGCCGTTGCCCAAGCCTTAAAATCTCAGCCCATCGCACATATCGATAGTTTCTATGAGCAACAGGTGTCGGCCATCAGCGATCGGCAATATACCGATTTACACTCGTTTAGTCAGGCCACGCGATCGCTGACTGAACTCAATGCCGTCTATTTTCAGCTTAAACGCGACGACTCCACTTTGCGGCCTCAGCGTACGGAATTGATATCTACGCCCTTTATGTCGCAGTCTAATCC
>JAJAYH010000099.1 GCA_026786325.1 Alkalinema sp. CAN_BIN05
CTCCGAAATCGCCAACTAGTTTTTTTGTGATTTTCCCTTTCGCATCTGCTTCCCAGGTAAACATGTTTTTATTTCCATATTTAGCTTGATTGACATGCTGCAAAGTGACATAACGCTTTGGAATATCTTCATCCCTTGCATAACCTGCCGCCGTAAAGTCTCCATTTGTAGAGCCATACATGGCAAACCCAATATTAAAAGTGTTGACCTGCTGCCAGAAATATTGTTCGAGTTGCTCTCTGTTATTTGTATCGAGCAACTTCATGTCGATCGCTTCTGCATTCAGCTGCGTCAGTTGTTTTGGAGTATCCATATACCCACGCAAATGCTGATCAATCCGTTGACTGACTTCTTCACGCAGTTTCGAGGCCAACTCATTAACTGCCTTTTCCCCATTTTTGAGCGATAGATACCCAGTGAGTCCCACGGCTGCGAAGATTTGTATCACAAACGGCACAATCAGGACTGTCCGTAGGGAAAGATGACGGGTAAGAGTACGATCGGCAATTTTTCTGAAGGAAGAATCCATGGGCTGTCTGTACGATTATGAACAATCTATGTATCTGTATATGGTTCCCTAACCCAAGAAGTTACACAACATTTCTTCTGGTTTTTGCAAGTGCTCGGCAACTGTTTTACCAGATATGACTGCATACGACCCCATGGAATAGTAAAATACACCTAATTTAATCCCTTTTAACATTGGTGTCCTGCCATGGTCGTCCAACTTGAGCGTAAACGTTTTACAGTGACTGACTTTCAGCAGATGGTTGATGCTGGAATTCTTCAAGAAGACGATCGGTGCGAACTTTTAAATGGAGAAGTTATTAATATGTCACCGATCGGTCGAAGACACGCATCAAAAGTCAATCGCCTAGCCCAGCTATTTCATGAAATTGCGAGGGGGACGATCATTGTTAGCAGTCAAAATCCGATCGAACTCGGGCCATTCTCTCAGCCAGAACCTGATATTGGACTGCTTCGTTGGCAAGAAGATTTTTATGAATCGGGTCATCCTAAAGCTAAAGATGTTTATCTTTTAGTTGAAGTCGCAGATACTACTTTAGAGACCGATCGTAATATCAAACTTCCACTCTATGCTCAGACTGGAATTGTTGAAGTTTGGATTGTGAATCTACAAGATAATCTAATTGAAGTATATCGTCAGCCGATCGGAATAGACTATACTGTGACTCAGATTTTTACATCAGGTCAAACCTTGACAATCGAAGCTCTACCCGAGATTTCGATCGAGGTTAATCATATTTTGGGTTAATACGATCCTTCTAATGCTTAATTGGCAATGTAATTACAAACTTTGTGCCAGACCCGATCGCTGAAATACAATCTAATGTCCCGCTGTGCCGATCGACCACAATTTGATAACTAATAGACAAACCCATGCCCGTCCCTTGTCCTACGGGTTTTGTCGTATAGAACGGATCAAACAGTCGGGATAGCTGCTCAGGTGCGATACCTAAACCATTATCCATAATAGAAATAATCACCCGATCGTCTTGTTTTAAAGTTTGAATCGTGATTTCAGGATTAGGGACATGGCCATTAGTAAAGCTTTCTTCTAGGGCATCAATTGCATTCGCTATAATATTCATGAATACTTGATTTAGTTGTCCTGCATAGCATTCCACCTTAGGAATATCGCCATAGTCTAAATTCATGACAATTTCAGGCTGCGCATCTTTTGCTTTTAACCGATGTTGTAAAATCATTAAAGTACTATCAATACCTGAATGGAGATTTGCCACCTTAAATTCGGCCTCATCAAGACGCGAAAAATTACGCAATGACAATACAATCTCCCGAATCCGATCGGCCCCAACTTTCATCGAATTCACTAATTTCGGTAGGTCCATCATTAGGTAGTCCACATCTATATCGTCAATCATTTCCTGAAGGGCTGCCGATGGCTCGGGGAACTCGGCTTGATAGGCGGTAATGATGCGGATTAAGTCCTGGGAATATTGGTCGCTATAGGTGAGATTGCCATGGATAAAGTTGACGGGATTGTTAATCTCGTGGGCAATGCCTGCAACGAGTTGCCCCAGGGATGACATTTTTTCACTTTGAATCATCTGCGTTTGGGTGCGCTGAAGTTCTTGCAGTGTTTGTTCTAAATGTTCAGTGCGCGCTTGGAGATTTTGTTCGGCGATCTTACGGTCGTTTATATTTCGCGCAAATCCTTGAATGCCGATAATCGTATCCGTCTCATCAACCATCACCGAATGGCTAACGGACAGCCAAACCCAATTCCCATTGGCATGACGAACCCGCATTTCGATATTGTCGTGGGGAATTCGGGTTTCGATTAACTGTTTGATCATGGTCTCGATCGGTGCGAGGTGGTCTGGGTGCGTAATCTCCTCTAGGCTGTGGCCGAGCAAACTTTCAATGGGATAGCTCAAAACTTTAGTGACTTGCGGGGCGAGATAGGTGAAATGGCCCGCCAGATCATGGATGAAATAAATATCGCTAACACTCTCAATGATTTCTCGAAAACGAGCATGACTCTTTTCAACCTGAGCCTTGGCCTGGTTCAGCTCCCGCAGGTCTTCTACATTTACTAGATGCAAAGGTGTTTGGTTTTCGTTACTCGTCGAGATGGAAAGCGAAGTTGTCATAGGAATAAAACCGATAGAAATAAGGGCGAAGCAGGCTGGGAGGTGTATAAAGTTATACGTAAAAATCTACAAATTAGATTCATCCACTATTTTAGAGTGCCATTCCGAATGAAAAAATAGACAGGGAACGCTAAAATTGGGAGCTGATGAGTAAAGTCCCCATGCACGAAAATCCAACGAACCCCAAAAACTATCAGCCTTCGGTGTCCTCACCGATCGATCAGCCCTCTGAGAATGACTCTGAGAATAATAACGATCGGGGCTGGCTGGATGACTTAGAGCCAGATATTCCGGTTGGCCAGACCCCGCGTCAAGGGATTGATCCTAAAAATCCGATCGTTCTAGTGGAAACGGCATTTCTAGCGAGTGCGGCGGCCTTGGTTTGGTTGGTCAATTTTTATTTTCCGATCGGCCCGATCATGTTGCTGTTCCCGATTCCGATCGCCTTGATTTATCTACGTTGGGGCAATCGTCCGGCGGGGATGACGGCGTTGACGGCATTTTTATTGATTGCGGTGTTGATGGGACCGTTGCGATCGCTGCAATATCTCATTCCCTATGGTTTGTTAGGCTGGACTCTGGGGGCATTGTGGCAACGTCGGGGTCGATGGCGCATTACGATTCCGGTGGGGACGGCGATTACTAATTTTGGGACGTTTTTTAAAATTTGGTTGGTGTCGCTGCTATTGGGTGAAGATCTGTGGCTTTACTCTACGATGCAGGTGATGGGGTTGTTGGAATGGGGCATTGATAAATTGGGATTATTGTGGCAGCCGACGATCGGTGCGGTGCAGATTGCGACGGTTTGCTTTTTGTTATTTAAAGATTTGATTTACACCACATTGGTTCATATTGTGGCGTGGTATCTGTGCGATCGTTTAGGCAACTCTATTCCTGATCCACCTAAGATTGTTCAAGCCATTTTTAATGATGCGTAAATGATGGTTAGTGAATCATGATTTCTGTTCATACTCAGCCGGATTGTGCGCGATTATGGCTCGATCGTTATGGTGGTAAATTACCTCACTTTAGTTGCATCGTAGGGTTTACGGAAACGGCGATGATTCCGGGAATTTCGGCAGCAGGTAAGGAGCCGATCGATCGACGTTTTACGGCCCACGCCGATGCAGAATTTTTATTAAATGGTGTTTCAAATTATGTCACTTTTCCATTACCAAATCTGACCGCAGGCGCGTCTCCCACATTTATATCAAGGGCGATCGTTCAGGCGTTGCAAATTCCTGTTTTTTTAATTGATGCTGGATTGCCGCAGCCCTTGTCAGTGGTGGCGCAAGTTTTATCTAAAACACCTGCTCGTTGTGTCAGTACGGGCCATGCTATGCCGATCGAACTGGTGAAAGATTTGTTTAATGCTGGGTGGGCGATCGGGCGAGAGTGGTCACAAAATCATCCCGGTGAGTATTTGCTAATTGGCGAATGTGTGGTGGCTGGGACGACGACGGCGTTGGCTGTGTTGTTGGGGTTGGGAATTGATGCGGCGGGTAAAGTGAACAGTAGTCATGTGGCCTGTAATCATGACCAGAAATTGAATTTAGTAAGACAAGGCTTGGCTGCTGTCCAGAATAGTTGTCCCGACAACCCGGATTATGGGTTTCAGGTGTTGGCGGCGGTGGGGGATCCGATGCAACCTGTGGCGGCTGGGATGGCGATCGGGGCGAGTGGGTTAAGCGGGGTGCTGTTGGCGGGTGGGACTCAGATGTTGGCGGTGGTGGCGATCGCTCAAGCCTTGGTCAAGTCTCAGAATTTGGAATGGCGATCGGAAAATGTGGTGGTGGGGACGACGCGCTGGGTGGTGGATGATCCTTCGGGCGATACGGTTGGGTTGGCGAAGGCGATCGGTGGAGTGCCATTGCTTTCAACTAATTTGAATTTCCAAACTTCGCGCTATGAACAATTGCGAATGTATGAACGAGGATTTGTTAAAGAAGGTGTGGGTGCGGGCGGCTGTGCGATCGCGGCGGCACTTTATGCTAATTGGGATAATCAACAGATGGTACGTGCTGTTGAGGATTTGTTGTCGATGGCCCTTGCTGCTTCACGAAGCAGACGATGGCCTATGGCCGGTCGGAGACCATCGAAATTGGGATGTTAACAGCGCTGAAGACGTTGATCTTGGGAGAGGAGGAGGAGCCGGGGGAATGGAAGTATGGCGAGGATGTACCAACGACGATCGCAAATCAATTAACAACGTTACCGGATGAATTGCTTGCGCTGTTGAGTCTTCGAGCGGCTAATTCGATAACACATTGATTGGCGGTTTTGAGTGCGATTTTACGCGTATCCAAGCGTGAGTAAGACAACTGCTTCTAGTTGCTCGATCGTTGCATCTGTGAGTTGTCCCAAACGACGAATAAGTCGGGTTTTATCAAATACACGCATTTGAAAATAAAGGGTCAGATTCATACTTGATCCTCTTGGGCTAAAAGGTTCTTGTATTCACTCATTCCAACTTCTGCAAGCTCACGACTGATGTCATTTTAAGTTCGATAATTCGGAACATGGGTTTTGTGGATTTTTCAGTGGTGACAAATTCGTCTGCATCGATCGCCATCGCAGCGACAATGTGGATTGTGTCCATGCCTGCGATGCCGTAGCGACGATCGGCAAGTTCTTGTTCGAGTTCGGTTTCGCTGAGGAGGGTCATGCCTTCTGCGATCGCCCGTTGACGAAGTTCCCAGAGCTTTTGACCGAGGGGTGTTTTGGGCTGAAAGTCGGTAGAGCTTTTTGGGAGTAGGATTTTGAGGTAGGTGAGGGTTTGTTCTATTGCGCCTTCTGGAGC
>JAJAYH010000100.1 GCA_026786325.1 Alkalinema sp. CAN_BIN05
CTGGCTCACCATCAAATTCTACCAAACCTACCTATCCGGCGAATCCCCCGCAAAATCGCTAACGATCGCCCAAACCTGGCTTCAAACCCTCACCTACCCCGAACTTGCTACCTGGATCACCAACCTCCTCCAAACCTATCCCCACATGGACTACCACGATCGCCTCGCCGCCCACCTGGCCAATATCCAAACCGATCGCAATAAGATAGAATCAAAAGAACCACCCTTCGCAAATCCCTACCATTGGGCAGGCATCACGATCGTAGGATGCAATTGATATGAACTATCCCAACAGCGCCATCATCGATATCGAAGCCCTCGCGATCGCCCTCAAACAACAGAGTGCATCCCTCCCATCTGAACTCCAGCACCAACTCACCACAACCGCAAATTCAAATCAACTCGACTCCGATCGTATCCTCCGTGAACTGGTCAAAAGCCATCCCCCGTTAGAAAATGCCTACATGGGTGTCCTTCAGAAATGGGACGGAGAATATTCAGCCCAAGAACGCGCCAAAAGCATCACTGCTACATTCCCCGCCATCGCCCCCTTCGACTCAACCCCTTTCCAGACCATTCTTCTAAGTCATGATTGGGTCCGATCGTCCCAGCAACTCGCCAGCAAACGCACAACAACAACCAAACAACCTGAATGGATTCGTCGCGGAAATACGATCGTCACCATGATCTCCGGCGGTGCATTTCTCGGCGTACTACTCGCCCAAATTCCCGGAGCCATCCTCGGAGCAATAGCCGCCGGACTCTTCGGCTGGTACAGTAGCAAACCCAAAGCAGAATAAGGTTAGGATTGATTCTCGAAATGGAAAAGAAAGTTTTGTTTGGGGCCTGGTTTATCTTGACCCTACTCGCCACGGCGATTGTCCTCTTGATCCGCCAAAAACGGATTCGCAATTGGGCCTTAGAACTAACTGATACAATGCATATTATGGTGGGTGGATTTAGTTCTCTTTCAGGACTTTTTCTCGTTTACAAAGTCATCACCGAATTTGAAAAATTAGAACCGATCGTCGGAGTTGAAGGGATGGTGAGTATTTGTCTTGGTAGTCTCGCTACAATATGGTTTGGTATCACCGAAATCGCCACACTTATTCCTGCCAAACAAACACCAAATCCATAGAACCGATCGTCACTCCAAAACAATCCTCATCGCTACGGCAAAACTTCTGCAAGAACGATCGTGCCTGTGAGTGGTGCAGGAAGATCTATTGTTTGATGAATTCGATATACCTGTTTTGAACCATATTCAAATCCATCTCTAGAATTTTTAAATGGGCTTTGATAGACTTCGAGTTGTTGATCTAAAACATTAAAAATCCAATAGTTTTGAATATCAGCTTCGGCATACAGTGAACCTTTTACAGTGCGATCGTACTCTAATGACGAGTCAGATACTTCAATAATCAATAGAATATCCTCCGCTTCAGGTTTGCGCGATCGGTACCGATCGGGACTCAGACGCACGATCGCAAAGTCAGGCTCTGGCTCACTTCCAGAAGCGAGAATTATCGGATCTTGGCATCTCGATATTGCCTCTTGATTAATTAATAGGTGCAAAATCCCAGACAATTCCTGACAACAGAAAATATGTTTTGTTCCTTTTGCTGCCATTTCAACCAAATTTCCTCGAATTAATTCAATCCGATCGCCCTCATGAAGAAAACCAATCTCCAATAGGCGATGATATTCCTCAATTGAAAATCGTTTCAGCCTCGGTGTATCAAATCGTGTCTTGGTGAAAATCGCCTTGGGAGTTACAAGATTCATATATTTCTTGTTTAAGTGATTATTTTATTGTAATAGATAAGCGAGGCTATCTTCTTATCTCAACCCGATCGGAATGCAGAACTAAATCCTAATTCAATAGCAACAGCAATCTCGATCGCATCCCAATAATGATCTTCTACTCTTCCCTGTCTATTTTTAATTCGTTGTGAATCTACTGCTCTCATTTGAATGAAATTAATATGTCGATCGCAATCTAAACCATTCTGTTCAGTAGGCTTGACGTTGACGACAAATGGAAATGTTCGGGTTCCAGGCAAGAGTGGTGCCACGATCGTTGTAAGAGAATTTTTGTTACCCACATCATTTTGAAGAATCAGGCAAGGGCGCTCTTTTCCAGTTTCACTGCCCAACACAGGATTCAAATCAACCCACCAAATTTCACCCCGTTGATAGGTCAATTTCCCATTAGGCATAAAGACCGTCTCCGATCGTAATATCCCAAATTGCAATCTCTCCCAATAGCTCTAAATCATTTGCCTGTTCAGTATATGCATCCTCTAATTCCTTCATGAAGAGACGTTGTTTCTCTTGTCTCAGTAGTTCATTAATAAAGCTACTGCGATTACTGGAAAGATTATCTACAAAGGTCAGAATTTCATCATCAAGCGTGATACTAACTTTTTTACTCATACCCGATCTCAGTGCGACAAAGTGGTAGGACAGCTATATCATACCAGTATTTTTTCAAGATTTCTGCTTAATCATCACTCCAATCTCCTGGCAATGTATCCTCACGAGTTTCCACATCAGACTTCGCACTAATCAGCGCGATCGCAATGGCATCCACCACCCGCGACACCGGAATGATTTCCAAAAGCTTACTCGTGTAAACACAACCCTTCGGCACGATCGCCCGTTTGAATCCTAATTTCTCCGCTTCTTTTAAACGCAATTCCATTTGCGACACCGATCGCACCTGACCACCCAAACCCACTTCACCAATCAATACGGTTTGTGGGTCCACCGTCCGATCGCGAAAACTAGCCGCCACCGCGATCGCAATCCCCAAATCTGCCGCAGGTTCCCCCACACTTAACCCGCCGGATGACGCAACATAGGCATCAAGTTTAGATAATGGAATACCAACTCGCTTTTCCAGAACTGCGAGAATTTGAAGTAAACGATTGTATTCAATTCCTGTGGTCGATCGGCGGGGTGATGAATAACTTGTCGGACTAACCAATGCTTGCAATTCAACTACGATCGGGCGAGTTCCCTCACAAGCAACGATCGTAGCAGTTCCAGAAGATGGTTCTTCACGATTGCCAAGAAACAATTCAGATGGATTTAGAATTTCTTCCAAACCCTGATCCACCATTTCAAATACACCGACTTCGTGTGTTGCACCAAATCGATTCTTCGTCGATCGCAACAGCCGATGACTAGCAAATCGATCGCCCTCGAAATACAAAACAGTATCAACTAAATGTTCTAAAACCTTTGGACCTGCGATCGCCCCTTCTTTGGTCACATGGCCCACAATAAACAATGTGATATTCAATTGCCGTGCCAATCGCATTAGCATTGACGTGCATTCTCTGACCTGGGCCACCGAACCCGGAGCCGAGGTGAGTGCCGCGTAGTACAGCGCTTGAATACTGTCAATCACCGCAACACGAGGACGTAGGGTTTCGAGTTCAGTCAGAATAGTGTCGAGGTCGATTTCAGGCAGGAGGTAGAGGTTCTGAGACGCGAGGGGAAGGATTGCGGGTTCGGCAGATTTTGAGGGCACCGTTTTTTTAGCTTTGCTGCGCGTGCTCCGAACAGTGGTCGTGGCAGCGTCTTCTAGGGCTTCAATCAGTTCGTCGGCAGTCTCCAAATCCTCGATCGCATCATCGGATGTACGGGTTTTGCCAATGCCGAGCCGTTGTGCCCGCAGTTTTACCTGTTGCCCAGATTCTTCGGCGCAGACATAGAGGGTGCGATGTTCGAGGGAAAGACGGTTGGCGGTTTGGAGCAATAAGGTCGATTTGCCAATGCCGGGATCTCCGCCGATTAGCACCAAGGATCCGGGGACAATCCCGCCGCCCAGCACCCGATCGAGTTCCACATAGCCGGATGCAATTCGCGAGAAGACCGTATCTTCGATTTGGTCCAATTTTAATGAAGCCATCGGACGCGCTTCACTGGTGTCTCCAGCGCGGGTTCTGGTCATTTTCATCAGCGGATTTTGGCTAAGACGATTGGCTCCGGCAGTCGGAATTGGGGCTTGTTCTTCGAGCGAGTTCCAAGTATTACAAGACGGACAACGCCCGAAGAACTGCGGAAATTCAGACCCACAGTCATTACATACCCACCGCGATCGACTTTTAGCCATTCTTAAAACTTGACAAATTGATCATGGAACATCGCGAAATCATGTCTGCCTTAGATTTTCAACATGGGAAATCTTAAAGAAGGCTGAACCTTAGAATCAGACTGGATTTGAAGTTACGAAACAAGCAACTTGACATATCATAATAAATTATAAGACACCAAAATTAACTGAGTTATGTCAGTTCTGCTGATTTCGGACTTAGCCAAGGTTCAAGGGAGCGATATCCAAGTTGGAAATTCATAAGGAAAAAATCCTCGTCGTCGATGATGAAGCCAGCATCCGACGTATTTTAGAAACCCGATTGTCCATGATCGGCTACGAGGTGGTGACAGCGGCAGACGGTGAAGAAGCACTCGAAATCTTCCGTACGGCTGAGCCGGATTTGGTGGTTTTGGACGTGATGATGCCCAAGCTGGACGGCTATGGTGTGTGTCAGGAACTCCGAAAAGAGTCTGATGTGCCGATCATTATGCTGACAGCGCTGGGGGATGTGGCCGACCGAATAACAGGTCTGGAGCTGGGAGCCGACGATTATGTCGTTAAGCCGTTCTCGCCAAAAGAATTAGAAGCTCGTATTCGATCGGTATTGCGCCGGGTGGACAAGGTTTCGACGACGGGAATCCCCAGTTCTGGCGTGATTCAAGTCAATACTATTCGCATCGATACCAATAAGCGTCAAGTTTATAAGGGTGACGAGCGGATTCGGTTGACGGGAATGGAATTTAGTTTGTTGGAACTTGTGGTGAGCCGATCGGGTGAGCCGTTTTCCCGCGCTGAGATTCTTCAAGAAGTGTGGGGCTATACGCCTGAGCGCCATGTGGATACTCGCGTTGTCGATGTTCATATTTCTCGGTTGCGGGCAAAGCTCGAAGATGACCCAAGTAACCCAGAATTGATTTTGACGGCTAGAGGCACCGGGTATTTGTTTCAACGGATCCTAGACCCGAATGAAATTGAATAGTTGGTTGTGAATAATGCTTAAACCAAGTCATTAGGCCACCCGCGAATAAAATCCGGGTTAATAGTCAAAAGTACCGCTGGGACTAAGAATTTATTTTTATTAGTTCCAGCGGTACTTCCGTTTTTGGCTCGTATTTTAATCGCAGTCCACTAGATTTAAATCCATAGCAAATCTTTTTCCCTATATCATTTAGTTCAAACCGTTACCTTTACCTTCACCGCCGCCGCCAACGATCGCAACATATCCACCGTTATCTCAAAATCAACACAGGCATCAGTGACGCTTTGGCCGTACGTCAACTTTGACAAATCATCAGGAATCGACTGATTTCCAGCAACCAAATGACTCTCAATCATCACACCCATTAAATAGGGCGTGCCGTCGTTCAATTGCTTGGCCAAATCAGCCAACACAAGGGGTTGATTGCGATAGTCTTTTGAACTATTTCCATGACTACAATCCACCATCGATCGTTCACACAATCCCTGGCGCTTCATTTGGATAGCCGCCTTCTCCATCGAGGCAAAGCTAAAATTGGCCCCATCTTTGCCACCTCGCAACACTAAATGACAGTCAGGATTGCCCGTCGTCTTAACAATGCTAGCGCGACCTTCGAGGTCAATGCCCAGGAAATGGTGGGGATGACTCGCCGAAAGCACCGCATTAATCGCCACATCAAACCCGCCGTCTGTCCCATTTTTAAAGCCAACAGGCATGGATAATCCCGAGGCCATTTCTCGGTGAGTCTGGCTTTCGGTCGTCCGCGCCCCAATAGCACTCCAAGAAATTACGTCAGCAATATACTGTGGAATAATCGGATCCAGCAATTCCGTCGCACTGGGCATGTCCATCTCAGCGAGATCCAGAAGTAGCTTCCGCGCCATCCGCAATCCCGTATTGATGTCATAGGATTCATCTAGGTGAGGATCGTTGATCAAACCCTTCCAACCTGTTGTTGTGCGGGGTTTTTCAAAATAGACCCGCATCACAATTTCCAGCTTATCGCGCAATTCGTGGCGCAGTGGAGCCAACTTTTCTGCATATTCGCGGGCTGCTTCTACGTCATGGATGGAGCAAGGCCCAACGATCACCAGGAGACGATCGTCGTCTTCGCGAAGGACTTTACGGATTCGTTCGCGGGTACTGGTTACGACTTCGGATGCCTTATCGGTCATCGGAAATTCTAATTTTAATTGTTCTGGGGTCATTAATGCCCGAGTCTCAACAACATGCAAATCACTGGTTCTATACATATCTTTAATCTTAGGTGAAGCATGGGAAATAAGACTCGCGATCGTCGCATCAATCTTCCCAAAATGGACCGTTTATAATTATCCACTAAATCGCGATCGCCCTGTCGTAAAGAATTCCCTCTGCTTTCTTAAGAATAAAAAATAAAAAGGGCAGGTCACTCACATTTTAACGCGAGATTAACCTGCCTGCCTTCGTCATTCATTCACCTGTGAGATGAGAATAGGTCGCTGAGTTGTCAAGGATATGGTGCCGATGTGAAGTCGCTGTGACAAGGCCCAAAATCCTAATCATGGCTAACATGCAGCCTACTTCTGTTGTCTAAAATCTACTTGTAGCCAGGATGCCATCAAGATGCCATGCCTGCGACGTGCGATCGCCACACGGTCTAATTAAAGTCAGTAGTATGCAAGAACATTGTGAAAGTGACCGAATTTACGTTAATCGCGAATTAATCAGTCGCGAATTAATCAATCCCTTGTTAAACTAGACCAATCTATCCTCAATCACCCTTTACGAGCTGCGCCGCCATGATGACCCCAAATAAAGCCCCAAACCCGAGATCTAAGACCCTCCAGCAAGTTGCCCTGTATGCGACCCTTCCTTTGATTGGTGCTGGGGTTACATTATTTGGCGGTCGTGTGTTGCAACAGTCTCCAGCGATCGCCCAAAGTAGCAATTCTTCAACCAATACATCAGTCATTGCTCAAAACCGCACTGGGGCATTAGCGGGCGAGTCAAATTTTATTGCAGATGCTGCTGAACGAGTTGGTCCTGCTGTGGTGCGCATTAATGCTTCCCGCACCATTAAGAGTAGTGGACGACCTGATTTGTCTGACAATCCAATGTTCAAACGCTTTTTTGGAGAAATGCCGGACCAACCGCAAGAGCGCGTTCAAAAAGGTACGGGATCTGGCTTCATTTACAGCAACGATGGTTTGATTATGACCAATGCCCATGTGGTTGCGGGGGCCGAGACTGTTGAAGTGGTTCTCCGAGATGGTCGAAAAATTTCTGGAAAAGTTTTAGGTGTTGATACGCTGACGGATGTGGCGGTGATTCGAGTTAATGAACGCAATCTTCCGACCGTCAATCTGGGAGATTCTGATGGGCTACGGCCTGGGGAATGGGCGATCGCGATTGGTAATCCTTTGGGTCTCGATAATACGGTTACAGCGGGGATTATTAGTGCAACGGGCCGATCGAGTTCTCAAGTAGGTGTTCCGGATAAGCGTGTCGGGTTCATTCAAACCGATGCGGCGATCAATCCGGGTAATTCTGGTGGACCTTTGCTCAATCAACGGGGTGAAGTGATTGGGATGAATACAGCAATCATTGGTGGCGGTGCTCAGGGTTTGGGGTTTGCGATTCCGATTAAGAC
>JAJAYH010000101.1 GCA_026786325.1 Alkalinema sp. CAN_BIN05
ACGACATCAGCTTGCCTCGGCTCAGCAAACTCAACATTATGCCCATATCTTTCGCTGTCGTTGTGTTGGTGCCCTTCACATCGGGCAGTACATTGCGAACCATCGTTCCCGTGAGTCCCCAAGATTGAAAACGCTGGTTTAGAGCGTCAGGACCGCCGAGCAAATCAATCAACATGTTGGTCGCGGTATTGTCACTGACGGTGATCATATCCATCGCTGTCTTAATGGCCGCAAACTTACTGCCAACAGGCTGGTACTGCATCTCACCTGATTCAGTCGCAACTAGATCTTTGCGCATTGAGATCGACTGATCAAGCTGAATTTTGCCTTGATCGACATCTTGAAAAAACGCGATCAAAATCGGCAACTTAATCGTACTCGCCGCTGGAACAACTTCCGCAGCACCAAAATCGACATAAGCATGAGTATCCAAATCCACCAGCATTACGCTAGGAGCAAGTTTGGCATTTTGAGTGATGAGGGTTTGAATTTGAGATTTTAATGGTGCAAGTTCTTGACCGAGGGGCAAGGGATTCGGATCTTCCTTAACGACAACCGCCGTATCGATCGCCGCATTAGACGAATTCGTTCCCGCCGTTAGACGCGTAGTAGGATCCCAAATGGACAAAACTGTGCCGGAAATAACGGCTAAACCAACGCCCAAAATCAACAGCCGAATGAAATACAGCAGCGCCGCTTGGGAACGGTTACGCGGGCGGGGAAAATGGATTGGATTATCGGGCGGAGAAAAAAGCGCATGTTTACGAGGTGCGCGTTCACGACGTTTCGATCGTAATTCTTCTAAGTTAGGGCGCTGCGGTTTTCTGGGGAATTCGACCACCTGAGCCATTTGGGGCGTGGGACGGGGGACTACTTTGGTTGAACGTTGTTTTCCAAATTTGGGCAGAAATCCTAGAAAGCCTTTGGAGGGAGTCTCTTGAGATTTACTACGCTTACGCTGGGCGCGACGATCGGCCAGAGACGATTTCAGTGCAGGATTGGGCAAGGGGTTGGGGGTTGGACGAAGTTCGGGGGCAACATTGTCATTGTTGGTTTGCGAAGAACGACGAGGCTTGCGTTGTCGCCCTGACGACAACTTAAATGATGATCCACCTGATTTCTTCATTGGTCTGTCCATATTGACGTGAGAGATGCGCGATCGTCGGAAATAAAACTGGTAAAAAGAGTTGGCAAAAAATAATTGACCAGTTAACAGGGATTCTATCCTAAAGGACTTTTTTACGACGGGTTTTTTTCGGGTTCAGCATTTCACATCCGTAGCGAGTTTCAATAAAAGATCTGATAACTAGTTAATTTGTATCCGATTCAGACTCAATTTCCGTAGAGCGACCTTTGACAGATTCACTACCCTTATGATCAGAATTGTTCTGTTGAATTGCCCATCGCATCTGCCGCAAAATCCCCATTAACATCGTCATCTCATGCACCGACGGCACCGCCCGATCGAGCAGCAACCGAAACCGCCGCATCCGACTTTCAGCCGTGTGGTCATGGAGATAACCGATCGTCAACAACAGCTCTTCTAATCCCAAATAAAACGCATTGATCAATTGAAATGGAGCCACGATCGGAACCTCCGGACTCACCTCGCCCTCAAGCAAATGTTGATGCAACTCATAGCAACAAATCCCGACAGCCTGCGCAAGATTGAGCGATGGATAATCAGGATTGGACGGAATAGTGATCAGCCGCTGTGCATACTTCAGCTCAAAACGCCCGAGTCCGTGATCTTCGCGCCCGAAAATGATCGCGGTTTGGAATTGAGAATTAAGGATTGAAGAATTGAGAACTGAGGAGTC
This sequence comes from Alkalinema sp. CAN_BIN05, assembly GCA_026786325.1. Lineage (GTDB taxonomy): Bacteria > Cyanobacteriota > Cyanobacteriia > Leptolyngbyales > Leptolyngbyaceae > JAAFJU01. Next base: position 1,821 of record JAJAYH010000101.1, read on the forward strand.
GGGATTTGAGGGGAGTAGCCAGGGGATCACCGATCGTAAGGATTCCGCCTGGGTTTCCTCGCGGCCTACCGTTGCAGCAATCCGATGACACCCGTCTAGTGCCGAAGCCAAATCTTGCACCACCAGCGCCTCATCTAGTATCTCCGCTGCCCGAACTGCCATACGACGCGCATCCTCCGATCGCACATCACACTGCGGATTCACCACCACCAACTGCCGCAGTCCCATATTCTTCATCACTCGCGCCACCGAGCCGAGATTTCGCTCTCCCGCTGGCTCAACTAGTACAATACGAACAGACTCTAATCCCACAACACTAATCCCATAAATTCAACTCTCTAACTCCTAAATTCTCAATTCAACACTATGCCACGTCAACGTAAAAAATCTGATTTCCCTAGCAAAATATGTGTCGTTTGTGGATTTCCCTTCACTTGGCGTAAAAAGTGGGAGAAGTGCTGGGATGAGGTGAAGTACTGCTCCGATCGTTGCAGAAATCGACGATCGGAGATCAAATAGCAACGTAATTGAGCTAGCTCTTAATTTGGGGTAAGGTCATTGACTGGTGATCATGGGTTTAACCTCACGATCGATTTACGATTTCTATTGTATTTCTATTGTAATGGGTGCGATCAGCTTGCAACTGAATCTCAAACCCTTGATGCAATTAAGTCCAACGATCGCCCGACTGAAGGTCATTGGAGCATCCCCCGGCATTAGCTTCGTGGCATTTCTTTTCGCGTTATAATTCAGGCAAGGATAGGAAACAATTGTTGAGATTGGAGGGAAATGCACGTTATCAGTCGAAGACGATTGAGAGAATTCTACTTAGAACACGCTAATGTTATTGAGGCTCTGGATGACTGGTTCTTAACCGTTAGCAAATCAAGTTGGCATAATTTAATCGAGCTTCAGAATATTTATCCACGGGCTGAAGCGGTTTCAAATTTCACTGTTTTCAATGTCAAAGGTAACAAATACCGTTTAATCGCGAGTATTAATTACGAGAAACAAATTGTTTACGTTAAATATGTTCTAACTCACGCTGAGTATGACAAGGATAAGTGGAAAAATGACCGTTACTATTGATCGAAAACGCTACGCTGAAGTTTTGAGTCTATATCAACCTCATGTGATTAAGACGGAATCAGAAAATGAGGCGTTTTTAGCTCTAGTAGAAGAACTGATGTCTCGTCCTCAGTTAACAACGGAAGAAGACGCTGTTTTAGAATTATTGGTTAGTTTGATTGAAGAGTTTGAATCACAACATTATCCGATCGGAACTTCAACGCCTCATTCCATACTTTTACATTTAATGGATGCTCGAAGTTTGGAACCTACAGATTTGATTCCTGTTTTAGGTTCGATCGATATGGTGAATGCAATCCTGAACGATCGAACACCGATCCAAGCCTCACAGGCGATCGGCCTTGGTGAGTTCTTTCATGTCACTCCAGAATTGTTTGGGCTTGGGATCTAGAAGATAAAGCGATCGGCTTGCAACTGAATCCTAAGCACTTTACTCAATGAGGTATAACGATCGTCCAAATAACCATTGTGTGGGAGTAGCGATCGGTTCACAATTTCGACTGTAGTGGCTGCGATCGATCGATTCAATATTCAGAATTTCAAGTCAGACTAACGGCAAAATACACCGGTAGCAAATAAGCTAAGACTCAGTAGCAGCAGTTTCTTTCCTTGCACTACCGTAAAGTGTTAGTCGGGGAGCAAAGACTGCATATCTAACATATAA
>JAJAYH010000102.1 GCA_026786325.1 Alkalinema sp. CAN_BIN05
ACCCAACACCACGGCCAGATCGATCGGACGATCGCTACAAGCAATAAATGCAGGATAAGGATTGTCATAGGCTCCTGAAGCACCCACTAAAACGGTCGAACCTCTGGCTTCGAGAACCGCCGCACTTTGCCTTGCTGTCCGTTCTGCAATCCGATTGCCTGCTTTGTAGGTAATCACTACCGTCTTTAACTGCATAGAATCCTTTAGTTCGATTGATTGGTCTTCGAGTGATTATCGCCATAGACCTTAGCCCACAGCGGGTGAGACGGACCCTGTTGCTGAATTTTGAGAACTCGCTGCTGAAGCCATGATTGTTCAGACTCTGGCAATCCCCAAAGAATATTGCGACTTTGCCAAATCAAAACACTGAGCGTCATGCCGATACATAGCCCCAGCCCGATCGTCGCCAACGGATGAAACATAATCCCCACTCGAATCGCGGCCCAAGTGAAATACTCCCACGCCACTTCCCAAACTTTCCGCATTTGCCAAATACTCCAACTCCCCACACTCAGCCATAGCCCCATAACAACAGCCCATCGTCCCCACACCGTCAATTGATGAAGACGTTCGATCGCTTGCTTCATTTGGGGATCGATCGGAGATTCGGGAGAAGGAGTTGAGTTCACGGTGAGATTAAGTGACAGGGCTACAGGGATTTCCAAATTCCAGAACTAGGGCACAGGATCGGTATCAGGTGCTGGAGTTGACTCTGGGATTCGAGGAGCGGATGGGGTGACTGGCTGGATCGGCATTGGAGAGGGGGTTACGGTAGGGATGACCGTTTTTCTGGTTCTCAGAGACGGCTTACTCGTAGACAAGGGCAATTGTTTAATCGGTTGGGGCGTGGAAGGGGGCAACGGCTGAACGGGAGCTGTTCCGCCATTGAGATCCGGCGTTGAAGCATAGCCGAAGCCCAGTAACGTCTGAGACATCCGGTAATAAGTCGCCCAAACTCTTGCATCGGGACGGCTTTGCCATTGAGATCGGCTGACTTCGACACTCATAACAGGCGCTTCCAGTCCTTGATGTTGACCGATAATAAGAATGACCATGGAACTCATGACCACATCCCGATCGAAGCCTCGTTGAAGAGCAGCCCGCAGAACCAATTCCGATCGACGAATGAAGGCATCATAGGGTTCACTTTTGAGGCGTTCAACCCTAATTTCTTGGCGGGCGATGTAGGCGTTGGCGCTCTGGGGGCTAGGCAAAAGATTGACAACAGCAGTCAGACCCAAGGCCGCGCATAAGAGAAGCGAGCGAGTATTTAATCGGGTATTCATCGACTTAGCACCAGAAACGCAAAATAAGTGTCTATATTGTGCGTCATGTTTAGAAGATTACGATCGAAAGAAGCGATCGACAAATGGCGAAAGATCTCGATCGCTTCAGTATTTGGATTGTTTTCAGAAAAATCTATGAATACCTAGGGTTAAAACTAGGGTTGACGACACACCTGGAATGCATTTTTGAAATCTTTTGGTCCCGTATAGCCTGAATTTTTAGCTAAATCAGCCAACGTTTGACGACCCGCATAAAACTTCCCGCCCACTTCCCAACTTGGGAACCCAAAGGACTGCCCAGTTTGCTTTTCAGCTTCTGATCGGACGCTCGCACAAGCTTTCGCGTCGGCATTTTTACCATCGTCGGCACATTCAACGTAGTTAAATTCTTTGATGGCTTCTTTGCCAAAAAGCTGCTTCTGTTCACAACAATGGGGACACCAATACGCGCCATACATTTTTGCCCCTGTTGTTTTTAAGTGCTTAGCCAGTTGGGTTTCAGAATCACCCGAGGTGGTATCTACCAAAAAGAACGTATTACCCGCAGCATTGGTAATCGCTCCAGTGCTAGGAGCTGTTGAGGTCAGGCTTCCGGTCCCCGCAAAGGTGACAACCAAGGTCGCGATTCCCACCAGAATTCCCTGAAAAATCAGCGTCCCCTTATCGTCCCAGTCCCGTCCTAACAGCGTCATAACGAACATAATGGCCGCAAAGGTGGCGGAGGCTAAGCAAAACGGACAGACTCCAGCGAGTCCCAAGGGTGCCACGAATTGCGAAAACATGATGTACATCAGCCAGCCGCTAAACAGAGCCATGCCCGTTGTACCTAGAAATAGCAGCATCCAGGTTTTGTCTTCTAAGCTGCGTTTGAGCGATCGGTTGCTTTCTTCATTCACAAAAAGAGGTGCGATCGCTAGAACAAGTATCCCCGCGTACCCCAGCATGCCAAACAACGACAACGGCTGCCCAAAAAACATTGCATAGGGACTTGCCAGTACACGACAGCTTCCAGTTGCACAAGCAGTATCCCCACCGAAAAACTTCATGTAGGTCAAATATGCGGTATTCAGGAAGCCTAGACCTGCAACTCCACCAATAATGGGGCGCGCCCAAGTTTGAATCCAAGGCGTTGAACGGCGGCGACTGGTCATGGTCTCTTCCACACCAAAACTGATGTCTATTTTTTACTCGTCTATTGTACTCACGGTTTTTGCCTTACGATCGTCTCCCAGCACGAGAAACCCGATAATTTTAAAAATTTCAGAAAGAAGACTTGCCAACATCCATAAGGTTTGCTAACTTAGTTAAGCGCTCGCAAAGAGTTAGCAAGCCGGGATAGCTCAGTTGGTAGAGCAGTGGATTGAAAATCCACGTGTCCGGAGTTCAAATCTCCGTCCTGGCATACGCTTTATAAATATTAAGCTTACTAGAAGCTCCCTAATTTTTTTAGAATGAGCAGTGTCTCAAATTCAGTGATAGACCTTCAAATTTTCCGGTAGTACAATTTGTGATCGGTCCATTGATTTACGTCGGTGTAACGATCGGCATGGTCTCGTAACTCATTACGGTCACAGAACATAGAATTCAAACATCATAGATCCTGAATGCTCCAACATAGTAAGGAACAAATCGCTCATATCCGTGAACATCCAGAGTTAATCACTGAAAGATACGCTGGACATTAGAAATGCCATAGCATTGCCGCTTCAGCACCTCAATGCGATTATTACATCCCTTGACAAACCCGATCGTGTGGCGCTCTAGAAAATAATTTGTCATTTGGTCAAGCCAATTATCAACTGTGGTCAGAAAACTATCAAATTCGTTAATTTTTCGACGACGAACACGGTTGCACCAAGCTCAAATCGTCTCAACTGTCCTCTTCAACTGGGATCAACGAGAAACGAGGGTTTCAAGCTCTAAATCCAAAAAACTTGAACATTGGTTCATTGAATCCCCAACAGAACCCCGAAAACCAGCAAATAATATTCATTTCCAGTTTCTTGAGTATTATTAGCATTAGCAATGTCGCCACCATTTTAAGGAACTACCCATGAAACGCACCCTGCACAGCCTTCAGAGAGGCTTAGGATTAATCAGCACCATTGCAGTAGTGGCGATCGTGGTCGGCAATGCAACAGCAACTCCAGTTCAGGCTCAAGCGGCTTACGGAAGCTACATCGGAGTGGGTGGGGCCGTCGGGCTGACAGAAGGAAGCAGTGAAGGCCGGAAGATTTCGGGTGTGGTGGCAGGTCGTTATAAATTTTTAGAAGTACCCATTTCATTGCGCGGACAAGTATTTGTGGGAAGCGGAGTTGCGTTGGTGCCAACTGTCTCTTATGACATTCCGATCAACTGGCAAACCGATGCCTATGTGGGTATTGGAGCAGCCATTCCAGTCGGCGGCGTGACTCCTGTCGGCGATAAGACTGGGTTTGCCATTCAACCGGGAATTGACTACGCGCTGCCGAATAGCAATATGGTAATTTTTGGTAATGCGGTGATCTCCTTTGATGCGTACAAAGACACTCGCGGGACAGCGGCTACAGTGCAGGGCGGCGTTGGCTTTCGGTTCTAAAAAACGAGTTCTAAAAAACAAGTTAAGATAGATTACAGATGTTATGGACACCTGCTAAATGATCTTGACTCCTCCCGATCGCAAAAAAATGGACGAAACGAACGATCGCGCTTTCTATGAAGATGCTCGATTAGTGACTCATGTGGATGCGGGATTCATTGCTCAGTTGACGGATTTATATCGCGATCGGCTCAAACCTGGAATGCGCGTTTTTGACATGATGAGCAGTTGGGTGTCGCATTTGCCCGATGACATTGAGTTTGAACATGTGGAAGGCCACGGGATGAATGAAGCGGAACTGGCCAAAAATTCTCGCCTGAATCATCATTTCACTCAGAATTTGAATGAAAATTTAAAGCTGCCACTGCCAGATCAAAGTTTTGATGCTGTGATTTGTACGGTATCGGTGCAGTATTTGCAATATCCAGAAGCTATTTTTGCTGAGATTTATCGGGTATTGAAGACCGATGGCATTTGCATTATGAGTTTTTCAAATCGAATGTTCTATCAAAAAGCGATCGCAGCTTGGCGAGATGGTAGCGAACGCGATCGGGTAAATTTAGTCAAGTCGTATTTTGGATCAATGACCCGGTTTACTACGCCGGAAGTGGTGGAGAAGCAAGCTGGGGAGATTTCTCCGATTTTCAAGATGTTTGGCATGGGTAGTGGCGATCCGTTTTATGCAGTGATTGCTAGACGAATGCTGTGAACACATACTGGGATTTTAATCCCCGGTGGGCCATCAGGACTCTTTAAATTACAGCGGACTCGTTCAACACCAAGGTCTTACGCACAGCATCCAAGGTCGCGATCGCACCCACAGGAATCACGGCATTTTCCCGTAAATCACCAAACATCAAATTATACAAATGGGTTTGGTAAATTCTTGGGTCCGATCGCGGTCCTGCCCCGCTAGATAGCCATATTGATCCTGAAGGTGCTTGCCCAAAATCACTTCAAAGCCATACTTCTCCATAGTTTCCTTTGCAATTCGCACATCTTCTACTTCATAAACATTGCTAGCCGGAACCACCATCCCAACCCGATCGCCCGGTTTCAACATCGCGGGGTTAATCGTCATTGAGGAGGCTGAGGTTAGGGATTGGACCGGACGGCAGCCGTGCTGGTTAGAACCGTGAGAGTCAAAGCAGCGGTGACGGTTCCAGGGAATGTCCTAGGGAATGTTACAGGGAATAATGTGCGACGCTTCATGATGTCGGAACGGCTTGACTGGGACGGGATCCCAGTGTAAAACCTGTTTTTGCTTGCTCCATGAATAACATTTGTAAACTACTCACATTCTATTCTGGCGCGGACTTGAGACATTTTGACTTGAACTCGATCGCCCAAACCAAGTCTAGGCAAGAATTTCAGGACTTGGGATCACCCTAGAATCAAATCTGAGAACAGAAATATTCCCAGCATCAAGAATCGTGAAATCTAGCGCTGTGACCGTGAATCCGCTTAAAATTTGACTGTTTTTAGATCGCTTTGAAAATAAGCGATTATAATCACCTCGCCATCTCAAAAAGATTACTGGACGGTATTTGACAATGAATAAAGGTGAATTGATTGACGCGATCGCAGAAAAAGCGTCTGTCACGAAGAAGGAAGCCGATATCGTCCTGACATCCATGATTGACTCAATTATGGATGCTGTCGCCGATGGCCAAAAAGTAACTCTGGTCGGTTTCGGGACATTTGAACCCCGCGATCGTCAAGCGCGTGAAGGCCGTAACCCCCAAACGGGTATGGCAATTAAGATTCCTGCAACAACTGTGCCTGCGTTCTCAGCGGGTAAAGCCTTCAAGGACAAGGTTGCGGAAGCGGCAGCAGAGAAAGCTCCAGCAGATAAGAAAAAATAATTTAGAGTTTGATATGCGGCCAACAAATGATTGGTGTTTTAATACCCGTTCGTTTTCAATGCACGCTTAATCAAGTTTAAATAGTTAAGTTGAAGAGCGAGTCACAAATCTAGTTTAGGCTAGAGCGTTACTCGCTCTTTTTTGGCTGTGCCCCAGAATTCCATGACGATCGCCCTTCCTACATTACCTGCATCGCCGATTAAGTCTCTAGCGCCCCTACGTCGATTGCTTAAGTATGGCCATCGTTACCGATCGCAAATTTGGGCCGCTAGCGTCTGCTCGGTGCTGAACAAAATCTTTGATCTCGCGCCGCCCTATTTGATTGGCATGGCGGTGACTATTGTGGTGAAACCCGAAAAATCATTGATCGCGCAATGGGGTGTGACGGATGTGACGCAGCAGTTTGTGGTGCTGTCGCTGTTAACGCTATTGATTTGGGGCATGGAGTCGCTGTTTGAATATTTTTAAGATCGGTTGTGGCGCAATCTCGCGCAGACCCTACAGCACGATTTAAGACTGGATGCCTATGGGCATTTGCAGGAATTAGAACTCAGTTTTTTTGAAGACCGCAGCACAGGCACATTGCTTTCAATTTTGAATGATGATGTGAATCAATTGGAACGCTTTCTGGATACGGGTGCCAATGAGCTATTGCAGTTTGCAACCACGGTGCTGTTTGTCGGCGCGACGTTCATTGCGTTGGCCCCAGGGG
>JAJAYH010000103.1 GCA_026786325.1 Alkalinema sp. CAN_BIN05
CACTCAGGAAGCCAGGGAGCGCCACGGCCTTTCCTATGTGGCAACAGCAGCCCTTGGACGCAGTATGGCCGGGGCATTGTTGCTTGCGTCTAGTATGAAACAGCCTCAAGCTCGGGTGACGTTGAGGGTGAAGGGCAATGGGCCGATGAAAGGGCTGTATGTGGATGCGGGACTAAATGGGAGCGTGCGGGGCTATGTGGATGATCACACCATAGAACTGCCGCTAAATCTGGAAGGCAAACTCGATGTGGGGGGTGCGATCGGAAACGTTGGCTATCTAAATGTGATGCGGGACATCGGCCATGGTCAGCCTCACTCTAGTACCACCGAACTGATTTCGGGCGAAATTGGCGAAGATTTGACCTATTACCTCGCTACTTCAGAACAGACCCCTTCTGCGTTGATGTTGGGCGTGTTTGTGGAGGAGAAATCAGTGGAAGCGGCGGGCGGATTGTTGATTCAGATCATGCCGAAAGTGTCTATTGATGAGGCATTGGTCAGTTTGTTGGAATCCCGAATCTCAGGGTTGCAGTCGTTTTCAACCTTGCTCCGATCGGGAAAAACCCTGCCGATTATTTTTGAGGAGTTGCTGGGCGATTTGGGCCTAGATATTTTTCCAGAGGTGCAGCCTGTGCGGTTCCATTGCCCTTGTAATCGCGATCGGGTGACGGCTGCGATTCCATTGTTGGGAGAGTCAGATTTAGCCGATATGATTTCTCAACAGGAGACGGCGGAGGCAACCTGTCATTTTTGTAATGAGACTTATTACGTTGATCCCATTGAACTCCGGGAAATATTGGCCCAGATACGATCGGGTTCGCTGGCCTCATAATTGGGCAGAATTTCCTGGAAATTTACCAAATATGACCAAATATAACCGGGAGAATTACAACTCATGAGTTAGATAATGAGTTGGAAATGTGGAACCAGCCGATCGTTCAGGTGAAATTTGCAAAGAAATCTATATAAAATCAGTGTTTCAGCGTTCCGTTTGGAAAAAATAGACATAGAATTGGGTCTTCTAATTCTTACCGTGTCATCTCAGGAGACAACTCATGAATAAAGGCGAACTAGTCGATGCAGTGGCAGACAAGTCCAACATCACAAAAAAAGAAGCAGATGCCATCATCTCAGCCACCATTGAAACCATCATGGAAGCCGTTTCGAGTGATAACAAAGTAACCCTCGTGGGCTTTGGTTCCTTCGAGCCTCGGGTACGCATGGCTCGGGAAGGGCGCAATCCTAAAACCAATGAAAAAATGGTGATTCCTGAAACAACGGTTCCAGCCTTCTCGGCAGGGAAAGCCTTTAAGGATAAAGTTTCGCCCAACAAGGCATAAGCTTTTCTGACAAGGGATAGCCTTATGCCGCTGTTTAACTCACACGAACCAATCCTGATTCACACCGAGAACTGACTTTGAAACGACCGACGCATGGGGGAAACTTAAGCTGGGCAGCGGAAATTGCCGACTGTTCCCCTAATGCGTTGCTTGATTTTTCCGCCAGCATCAATCCTTTGGGCATACCGGACAGCGCGATCGACGTTTTGACCCAATCTGCCGACGCGCTGACGGCCTACCCGGATCCAAATTATTCAGCATTAAAAGCATCGATCGCAGCCCACCATGACATTGATCCCCATTGGATCCTGCCTGGAAATGGCGCGGCTGAATTGATCACTTGGGCTTGTCGAGAACTGGCCGAACTAAAGAAGACCTATTTATTAACACCGGGATTTGCAGATTACGACCGTGCCCTTGCAGCCTTTGGTGCCCGAGTGACTCGCGTTCCACTTCCAGATTTTAGTCAGAGTTTATTGCCTACCGCTGGATTACCTCGATCGTTAAGTGCGCCCACGGCATTGAAGCAAAACAATGGCATCTTAATTAATAATCCCCACAATCCCACCGGGCAATGGGCGACGGCTGAAACCTTACGATCGGAAATCTTAGATAATCCTCACTACAGCTTGGTGGTGGTGGACGAAGCGTTTATGGATTTTTTGCCGGAATCGCAGTCTCAAAGTGTCATTCCCTGGATCCAGGATTATCCGCAACTTGTCGTGGTCCGATCGTTGACGAAGTTTTATGCGATTCCGGGACTGCGACTGGGATACGCCATTGCTCACCCCGATCGATTGACTCGATGGCAACAGTGGCGCGATCCTTGGTCGGTGAATACGTTGGCGGCGATCGTGGGTGAAGTGGTGCTACAAGATCAGCCATTTCAAGCGAAGACCTATGCTTGGTTGGCGGAGGCGAAACCTCTTTTTGTGCATGGATTGCGATCGATCGAGGGGTTACAAATTTACCAAGGTGCAGTCAACTTTTTACTAATCCGATTGAACTATTCGGTGATGGAATTACAGATGAGATTATTACGTAATCATCGAATTTATATCCGAGATTGTATGAGTTTTCCTGAATTAGGCGATCGGTTCTTTCGCGTTGCCGTGCGGACTGTGGCTGAGAATCAAAAATTAGTAGCCGCCTTGATGGTGGAACTTGCAGAGATGGTGGAATTGGCAGAAATAGGCAATGGAAAAGCTTCACTACCGCAGCGTACGTTAGAATATTAGCCGTTTCATCTGGTCATCCAAAATGAAAATCAAAGCAGTTATTTGGCAGGAAGACGACGTATGGTGCGCCTCCGTACCAGCCCTACCCGGATGCCACACTTGGGGCGAGAACTATGAACACCTTCTAGAAATGCTCGAAGATGCCGTCCAAGGTTGGTTAGAAGTTGCAAGCGAAAGGGGAGAAAGAAATGAGCCAGAGAAAAAACTAGTTGAATTGTCCCTATGAAAGCAGTCTCCGGCAAAATGTTATGCAAAATCGTAGAGTATCAAGGCTGGGAGCTTAAGCGCATCACTGGCAGCCATCACATTTATTCCAAAGAAGGTGTTGATGCCATTATTTCTATTCCAGATCATAAAAATCGAGATCTTCCTACCGGAACCTTAAGAAGCATCATGAAAGACGCTGAGCTTATGGAAAAGGATCTTGATTTGTAGCGATCGCAAGCAATTCCAAGTTCAGAATGACTTGATCCTATTTGATGGATCAGAAGCTTCATGAACAAAAGTCCGATCCATGCTAGAAAAGACTGTTGACTTACGGATTTTTTGAATTTGTAACTGCTGGGTAGAAGCCGAGATGGCATCATGCTTATTGAATATGACTTAGTAATTATTGGCGCGACTGAGCTGGGCTGTCGGATGGCGTTGCGGGCTAGACAACTGGGGGCGCGGGTGGCGCTTGTTGAACAAGGAGAGCGGCCTGAAACCACGATCGCATGGCGACATTGGCTGGCTTTTGACCGGACGGTACTTGGATCAGAACTTGAGGCCCAGCTTGATGCAATCGCAATTTCTGATGAATGTAAACCCCTGACTCCAGAGGTATTACAAATTCAAGGTGTAGATTATTTGGCCGCAACTGGGACTTGGATTGAACAGCCAAAATCTGGAGTTCAAGTGGGCGATCGGTTATTGCGTTCTAGTTCTTATGTGGCAACTTTAACCCCCAATCGTCGCATTCCTGTCGCACTCTGGGGAATTCGTTGTGGATGGCCAGAAGATTTTGTTACCCGTGAATCTGTACCCGATCGAGTGGCAATTTTTGGGGATGCGATCGTCGGAGTTGAGTTAGCTGTTGCA
>JAJAYH010000104.1 GCA_026786325.1 Alkalinema sp. CAN_BIN05
GCACCTTGCGGTGGTCAGCCGTCAATTTCCATTCGATGTGACTTAATAGCCGCTAATATCCTGAAATCCAATTAACCCCACGGATTGCGGAATACCTTGGGACGATCGGGAAACCCGTCTGATAATTAACGAAGAACCGATACTAGAGATTCATCTTGTAGAAGGTCAATTTCATCAATCAGATTTCATCAATCTGCTGTATTGAATGAGCGGGGCATAAGAGAAAGTATGGGTTATGACTTTTTCTATTTTAGAGGCGATCGTCAGTAACGATCGGGCTGGGCAGGATGTCGGTGGGGAAGTTTACGACAGTACCGATGACGACGATCGCGGGGGCGCTGAATTTGGTCGCTTCGATTTGGTCCAGGATAGTGTTGAGTTTGCCGATGAGTTGAGATTGGTCGGGTCGGGTACCCCAGCGGATGAGGGCGATCGGGGTCTCGGGGCTGAGTCCGGCGGTGATGATTTGGGGCAGGATTTGGGGGAGATTGTGGATGCCCATGTAAATGACAATGGTTTCGGCGCTTTGGGCGATGGCGCTCCAGTTGATAGCGGGGCGATATTTTTCGGCGCTTTCGTGGCCCGTAACAAAAGTGACGCTAGAGCTGTAGTTGCGGTGGGTGAGGGGGATGCCTGCGTAGGCGGGGGCGGCGATACCGGAGGTGATGCCGGGGACGATTTCGACGGGGATGCCGAGTTTGGTTAGGTCTTCGAGTTCTTCGCCACCACGTCCGAAGATGAAGGGGTCGCCGCCTTTTAGTCTGACGATACGATCGTATTGGTGGGCTTTTTGGATTATCAGTTTGGTGGTGTCTTCTTGGAGTAGGGAGTGTTGGCCTTTTCGTTTGCCTGCGTGGATTTTTTCGGCGGTGGGATTGATCATGGCGAGGATGGGCGGGCTGACGAGAGCGTCATAGATTACGCAGTCAGCGGTTTCGAGGAGGGTTTTGCCTTTGAGCGTGAAGAGTCCGGGGTCGCCCGGTCCAGCGCCAACGAGGTAGACGGTTCCGAAGGAGCCAAGGGGGTTAGATTCGGGGTTCTGCATGACGACTGGTTTCTAGGATCTGGGCGATGAGCGTTTGGAAGCTGGGCAAACTGGCGAGGGGTTCGGTGGTGGTGATGGTTTGATTTGGATTTTGCTGGCGGTGGGCTTGGATGATGTCGTGGAGTTTGTCGGTGATGGTGCCGGGGAAAAGGAAGTGAAATAGGACTTGGATGTGGATGTGGCCTTGTTGGGTCAGGGTTTGGAGTTGGGTGCTTAGGCTGGGTTCGATCGACCAGTAGGCGGGGGTTGCGTTGAGGCTTTGGGCCAGGGTTTCGATGAGGCTAAGGCTCTCTGGGCGGTTGCTTCCGTGGGTTAGGAGTAGGCGCTGATGGTTGGATTGTGTGGGAAATAAGTGGGGATGGTTTTGGAGCTGTTGACCGAGGTAGGCGAGGGTGGAGAGTTTTAAGCTTGGGTCGGTGAGGGAAAGGCTTTGTTGGGCGAGGGCGACTTCTTGGGGGAGGTCTTCCATGATGTGAACGCCGGGGATGAGGAAGAGCGGCAAGATGTGAAGACGATCGGTGCCTTGGTCGCGACTTTGTTGGGTAACGTGGAGGATTTGTTGATGAAGGGGTTGGTCTGCGCCTTCGAGCTGGGCGTGGAAAAGCTGGGCGTTGGGTAAATGGGGCTTAAGAGTTTGCAAAAAGATTTGGGTGGAAGCCTGGGATTTTTGGTTACGGCTTCCATGGGTGACGAGGAGATAGGCGGGGCTGCTCAAGAGATTTACCAGGTGGCGCTTTTATGGTTTAACCATGCTTGAGAATAGCGCTTTGTCATGAGTGATACAAGAACTAGGGATTAACTAGCGATTAGAGCCGATCGCAGTCAATCTCCAGAGAAAACCCTAGCGCGGATCGATTTTGGCTAGTTTGGTATTTTGGAAAAAGTGGAGGGCGATTTGTTGATAGTTGAGTCCTTGTTCTGCCATACCTTTGGCTCCGTATTGGCTCATGCCGAGTCCATGGCCGAAGCCTTTTCCTTGGATGACAAATGATGTGGCGGTTTGGTCTTTAGTGTTGCTTTTGGTGGTGATGGTTTGGGGGACGATCGTAATTTTGGCGCTGCGGAGATTTAGGCTGTCGCGAAGGTTTTCGGTGGTGACACGTTTTTTTGTGCTGCCGCTGATGAATTCGAGTTGGCGATAGCTACCTCCGGCAGTTGGTTTACCGACGGGGTTGACGGCTGTGATCGGTCCAAGTCCGACGATGTTGCCAAGTTCGTTGCGGCTAATGATTTTGTTCCAGCTATAGACGGGGGCGTTTTGGTCGTAGTCCTGGACAGCGCGGAGGTAGGGGACGCGGGTGCCCCAGACATCTTCGACGTTTTCGGTGTGGCCCCCAGACGAGGAGTGAAAGAGGGCTTCGATGATGGTGCCGTTGTAGGTGAGGACTTGGCCTGCGGTGGCGTTGACGGCAGTTTGGGTTCCGGTGGATTCATCTTGGACTCCGCGATAGACTTGGCAGCGGGCGGTGTCGCAGAGGTCGGAGCTACTATTGCCGTCTCGGTTGCGGCGAAAGAGGGCGTAGGACCGGGCGGCGACGGCTTGGGCTTTGAGGGCTTCTTGGGGCCAGTTTCCGTTCATTTCACCGCCGAGGACACTGTACAGGTAGCTTTCGAGGTCTACGTAGTTGATGGCGGTGAGTCCGCCGCTGGTGGGGGTGATGATGGTGCGGCCTCGATACCACCGATCGCCGATCCAGACGACTCCGTTGGGGTCTTTAGGGTTGATGGCGATTTTTGGGGCGCTGTATTTGTCGAGGGCGATGCCGCGTCCACCTGTTGTGGCGGTGAAGCCGTTCATGCCTTGGATTTCGCCGAGGGTTTGGTTGGTGGTTGCGTCGGTGATTGTGGCGTTGACGGAGCTACCGATGCGGACTTGAGACACGTTTTCTTCGATCGCGACGCGGAGTTCTAGGCTGGCGGCTAGTGCGTTTTTGGGTGAGAAGAGAGCTAGGGCGGCTAGGGCTAGGGTTATAAGTGTGGTTTTGGTGGCGTTGGGCATGGGTTCGGGGGAGAAGCTAGGGGTTTGGGTCGGTGAATGCTTTTTGCTTTGAGCGCAGGGTGAGCTTGTCAATCCGGATCGTTTTTCGATCGTTGTTTTGGGGTTGACGCTTTTCCCGTTGTCAGGATAGACGAGTTTGACGGGTTTTGTTTCATTTTGTTTCGGACTTTGCTGGATATTTTTAATTTTGGGTTCATTTACCCTTACGACAATAAGCCCAACTCCTTTGAAGCATCTCGCAGAGTTGCTAAATAAGACCTCAGAGTTAGAACCGCAGAACCAAGGACTCAGGGTTATTTCATTCTAATCGAGAGCCTGCTAGTGTATGGGTGTGTACTACCCTGAGGTTGTCTCTTTCATGACTGAACTTGCTATCGTCGCCGCCTTCAGTGAGCTAGCTGATACCCGTCGCGGCGCAGGAAAACGGCATCAGCAGGCCCTCTGCTTTGCATTATTCACCCTGTCTGTAACTGCCGGTAATCGTGGATTTCTGGCGATTGGGGACTGGCTGAAAGCGTACAATCAGCAATTAGTCGAATTATTCCAACCAGACAAAGGCCGCCTGCCCTCCTACAGTACGATTCGACGGGCCTTGCTGCGGGTGGAATATGCCGCCTATTCGGCCTGTTTAGCGCGATTCTTTAGCATTAAGCCATTACATAAGGAGACCGTTGCCGTGGATGGTAAGGTTTTACGGGGTTCCTATGAGTGCCCCAGCGATGACCCCACGGTCGATTCGCACCCGGCCATCATGTTGGTGACGGCCTACATTGTCGAACGCGGGCTGATCCTCGACCCTTACGAGGTGGACTCGAAAACCAATGAAATTACCGCATTGCCGGCTTTTATTGAGCAGATGGCTCTGAAGGGTGTCGTGTTTGCCTTTGATGCGATTAGCACCCAAAAAAACGGCTCAGGTCATCATTGACAGTGAGAACGACTATTTAGGTGCCCTCAAAGGCAATCAATGGGGATTATTGACAGCGGTCGAAGCCAACTTTCAAGCCCAAGAAACGGTCACACAGGTCAACAAGGGCCATGGCCGGATTGAAAAGCGCACCGTCAGTATCAGTCAAGACTTGACCGGTATCCCCGATTTCCCAGGGCTGAAAACCTTGATTCGAGTCGTCTCAAAGCGCCAGGTGATTCGCGGCAAATGGATTGAAGCCTCGACTGAAACCCGCTACTACGTTACCTCTTTGCTTGAAGCTGCCCAACCGTTAGCCGATAGGGTACGCGGCTACTGGGGGGTAGAAAATAAAGTGCACTATGTCCGAGATGTGACTCAAGGGGAGGATGCTTCGAGGATTCGCACCCCACCACTGGTCCAAATTTGGGCCATTGCCCGCAATTTCGCACTCAACTTATATCGGGACCACGGCTTCCAAAATATGGCTCAAGCCCAACGCTGTTCTGGCTTTAACCTTAACGTACTCAAAGAACTCTTTAGAATGAAATAGCCCTGCCTATGAATGGGAGGAAGAATCCAATTCTGAAGCCAATAATTCCCAAATAGAGATTGAGTCTCCTGATTTTAGGGAACACGATCGGAGGGAAGCCTCATGAGCACCCTAGAACACCAATTGTCTTGTCCTACGATCGGAGCTTATGTCGTACAAGACAGGGAGCTAACGATTCTCAGACGGGGAGAATCCAAGACCCTCCATATAGCAGGGTTTGACCGATCGTCCATCACAGAACAGGAATTATCTTGTACTACAAAAGGAGCTAATGTCGTACAAGACAGGGAGCTAACCATTCTCAGACAGGGAGAATCCGAGATTCTCTATATAGAATGGTTTGAGCGATCGTCCATCCCAGAACAGGATTTATCTTGTCCTACAAAAGGAGTTTATGTCGTACAAGATGGGAGGGATTATGCCGCGTAAACCACTGCCCCATAACCTTGCAGCTCAGGCCGATCGGCTTTCTCTTGAGGATCTAAAGCTTCTGGTTGCCCATCTGACGGAGAAGATACAAGATCGGGAACTACGAGAAAAGATTGACCAACCGCGTCATGAAGATGGGTGGCGATCGGAATATCGTAAATGTGGTAAATCTAATTGCCATTGTGCGCAGGGGATTAATCTGCACGGCCCTTATTGGTATCGATCGGTGCGCGAGGGCGATCGGATTTCTAAACAGTACTGGCGTAAGGGAAGATTAACGAAGGATTAGGATGATGATACTAATTTAATATGAAGACTCATAGAAAATTGGTATGTCTGATTAGCTACTTGTTGGTATGAAATCAAATATTTAGTCAATTTTGTAAAAGTGTCTTTTTGTTTACTCACTGCTAAATTTGTTTCAGAATCCAGATTAGAGTTTTCTCAAAATTTGAGTGTAGATGGTTAAATTTGCTCTACGAAAGATGAAGAAGAATCATTATTTTTGTAAGCTTTATGTTTTGAAGTATCTCAATTATCCTACCTTCTCCGTTTTTCAGGTAGGGGAACTAGCATAAATTATTTTTCAAAGTTTAAATTCTTTCTTATTTTGGGCTGATTTTTTCTAGATGATGTTAGATAATTGCCTTAAGGAAAATAATCAAGAGTACGCCCGTGATTTCCACTATGGTGCTAGATAGCCTCTTATCGTTGCAATTACTCGTCGCTTGGTCTGGAGAGGGACTCTCAGAGCCGAAACGTTTGAATTGGTGGCGCACTGATTTAGTAGATGAGGGTGGTGGTGGTGATTTTCTTTTACGACTCTTGCCGAAGACTCACCAGTGGGCAGCGCTGTCAGCGGTTCGCCAAGCTGCTATCCAGGTCGATCGACAGATGAGGCTCGAAAGTTCTAATCC
>JAJAYH010000105.1 GCA_026786325.1 Alkalinema sp. CAN_BIN05
ATCGCTTTTTCGTAGGACGCGATTGCCTCTTCTTTTTGGCCTAAATCAGACAGCAAAGCGCCTCGGTTATACCAAGCTGCGTGGTAGTCGGGTTTGATTTCGATCGCTTTTTCGTAGGACGCGATCGCCTCTTCTTTTCGGCCTAATGCAGACAGCGAATTGCCTCGGTTAGACCAAGCTCCGTATTTGTCGGGTTTGATTTCGATCGCTTTTTCGTAGGACGCGATCGCCTCTTCGTTTCGGCCTAATTCATACAGCGCAAAGCCTCGGTTAGTCCAAGCTTCGTGTTTGTCAGGTTTGAATTCGATCGCTTTTTCGTAGGACACGATCGCCTCTTCGTTTCGGCCTAATGCAGACAGCGAATTGCCTCGGTTATACCAAGCTACGTGGAAGTCGGGTTTGAATTCGATCGCTTTTTCCCAATCCTGAATTGCCCCCAACATGTCTCCTTGTGTTGCTTTTTGCAATCCAGAATTAAACCACTGCTCCGCTAAAGTTTCTGAATCCAATACAATTCCCCGACTCCGAACCTCCACCAACCGCTCCTCAACCTCAACCGCCTCACCCCACCGCCCCAACTTCTTCAGCGCCGCCGCCTTCCCCTCCCAAGCTGCCCTATCAGTCTCATCCAGCGCGATCGCTCGTTCAAAGGTTGCCAGTGCGATCGACCATAAGCCGAGTTTGAGTTGTTGTTGACCTTGAGTGATGAGAGAAGTCATATGAATTGTGAAGGAATGCTTTCTCTATTACATACTAAGTCAGAGGAAAATGGGGAAGTTTAGATTGGAGATTTTGGAAGGGCGATCGCGTTTATTCATCCACTTCAAACACCGATCGTAAATCACGATATCCGTTAATCACTCGTAGAACTTGAATCCTACCACCGACCGCCACATAAAATACCAAATAATCATTCACCACAAAACCACGCATCCCAGGAATCAAATCCTCATAGGCTTTCCCCATTCCCGGAAATGCCGCTGCCAATTTACACCGTTGTCGAACCCGATCGCATCCACATACCCAAACGCCTGAAAGAACCGATTCAGAAACGTCTGCGAATCACTCTTCTCGTCCTTCAAGCCCTAACAAGACGACACAAACTTCTGAAGACTTTCGGGCGTGACAGACATAACGCACAAGACCAATAACAGCAAAAAAGCTAGCGACACAAATTATACGCAACCCCACGCAAAATCTCCAACTATCGCCTTTTCACCATAAACTTCGACTCAGAAACTTCCCACAATCCCGATCGTTCCGCAAGACTCGATTCCCCTAGCCCCCTTAGTAAGGGAACTGGAAATGGAACAAAAAAAGAATACAAACTCCAATACAAACCATAAACTTTAGGATCTCTTAGTCCCCCTTAGGAATGGGAATTTAGGGGATCGAAACTCAGCAAGCAACCGATCGATCGTGATAGCACTCTTATTCACCAGAAAGCCATTGTATTAGTTCTGTCGGAAGGTTCGATCGTTTTCGCGTCACCGGATCGATCGCGACATGACGTGTCGAAGCAATTGCGATCGGCTTCTTGACATCCGAATCAGTATGATAAATCCCATACTTCAATGTAAACGCATTCTCTAATTGAATCGTTGGCGACAATACTATGTAGATTCGATCGCCGCAATACATAGGACGCATAAAATCAATCTCAGCATGAACAATAGGAACAGCTAAAGATTTCCCTGAGAAATAGCTTTTAAGATCGATCGTCAACGTTTCCAGCAATGCCTCATAAGCCTCATGACAAATACTAAGGACATTGGAAAAATACACAACGCCTGCCGCATCAGTATCTTTAAAGTGAATGGTTCGATGATAGGTAAATGACATTGATTTTAGGAAATGGTAGTGCCTTTATGTAAAGGATGGAGAGAATTTAAGGGGAAGTCTTTTCAGCATTTCGACTCGAATTTGATAATTGTAATCATGAATGAAATTCCAAATGGCTGCAATATGATTCTCTAATTTCCTCGAAAACGATAACGTCTTTCGGACTAATCGCGAGATTCGCTGTCTGAACGTATTGTTCAAGCGCTCAATGTAACTCGTTAGTCCACTGTCTTTACCCACTGACTCATGACGCTTAGACGGTAACACGGCTCGGCAGGCTTCCCAATGGTCTGTATAGATCTTGGCACATTGGCGATAGATACTAGGCAGAGAGTCCCATAGAGCCTGGGCTGACACTTTAGAACGGTCCCCGATATGACAGCCAATCACCTCGCGTGTTTTAATATCCATTGCTAACCACACCCACTGCTTATTCCCCTTGTTGTCTACAAACGACCAGAGTTCATCCATTTGGACCGTACATTTTCCCACGGCTTTTGGAATAATCGTGACTTTGGCTTCTACGGCGGCATAAAGCTGATTCACATAGTTTTGCAGCCAGCTCTCGGAAACGCCCATCACACGAGCAATCCCAGCTAATGAAATCCGCTCTAGGAGCAATAATTTAATTTTTGACAACGTGTCAGGATTTTTCGGTTGCCCTTGAGGATTTTGGACAAACTGGCGACCACAATCCCGGCATTTATGATTTTGTTTACCCCGACGAGTCATGCCATTTTTCATCACATCATCAGATCCACAAGTCGGACAGATTAAATAAAGTTTCACGATACACCACACCTCAAAATCTGGAGATACAGCTATTATCCTCTATCCTTTACACAAGGGCACTACCCTCGTTTGTACTGCTGCACAAACTTTCGATATTTCTTCGTCGGATCAGCAACGATCGCCCTTGTCAGCCTAATCTTCTCGCCATCTTTTGCCAGATATCGCTGCGGAGTCATCCCTGGAGCCGCCTTCGACAACTTCTCCACCACAAAATCATGCAACTCATCCACCGAAACCCACCCATCCTCATCCCGATCCGCCGCCCCCCTCTTAATCCCCGCCACCAAAAACCCCGTATAAATTGCCAACGGCTCATTAGCGCGTTCAAACGAATAATCGATCGCCGCCGAAGCCGTCAAAACCACACGACCCGTTCCACCAAGCTCACGTTGAAAATCAATATCACCACCATCACGGGGAATCAGATCGCCAAACGCACCACTATGACAGCAATCCAAAATCACCACTTTACGATCGGACGCACAATCCCCCAAATAATCGTAAATCTCGGTTGCAGGTATTGCCGTCGCTCTTCTCAATCGACCGCGCGCATCCTTCTCCGTCCGTTTTGTCGAGAAGAAAAACTTACCACCCGGCTCAGTAATTCCATGCCCCGAAAAATACAACAGCACTAAATCTTCTGAAGCTCGATTTAAAAACAAGCCTTCAACCGATCGACGAAACTCACCTTCCGTAGGATTAAGTAACGCCGTCACCTGATCAAACCCACCCATTTCCGGGCATTCCAAAACCTCACGCATCGCCTCAACATCATTCAATGCCGCAGGCAACGGGCTAAATCCTTCCGGGTACTCACTCACCCAATCAACAACGCAAACTTTCCCATGATCTACTTTAGGACTTACGCATTGACCCAAAACAATAAGTGTGTGTTCATGTAATCACTGGGTTTCAGCGTTTCTCATCAACGGCTTCAACGGAAAGATTTGCTAAAAATCTCCTGAAAACCCGTCCCGAAGTGTCGTATTTGATACAAAATTGCAAGGCTGCATATTTAAGTTTTCTGTCAATGCGTAAGTCTAAGGTATCTTCTTTTTTAGAATTCACCTTAGACTTTTTTTGACGACCTCCGTGCTTTAAACTCGTTACCTCTGCTTCGACTCTTGGGATCATTTGCTTTCTTTCATGCTCCACGGTTTAGAGCTTCATCCTCCAAACACCTGTTGATTTTCCATAATGAGAATTGCTGAACTGCAAAGCTTTAAGATGGCCGTAAGAAGATGGCCCTAAG
>JAJAYH010000106.1 GCA_026786325.1 Alkalinema sp. CAN_BIN05
TCAGAGTCTTGACTGCCATGTTGCCACTTTCGAGCCAATCCATGTTGAAGTCCTGCGTACGAGTTGGGATTTTGAGTTGGGATTTTGAGTAGGTCGATCGGACTAAAGACGACTTGACTAACGACTATTTCTTATCTTTTTCGTCCTTGAGCAATTGATCTAGCTTCTGACCCTCTGGAAGATTAATAAAGACCCGATCGCCCTCTTTTAAGCCTTCTGTAATCTGAGTTTTCCCGGCACTTCCCTTGCCCCCAGACTTATCTCCACCGTCATCCTTACTTTTGCCTCGACTACGCCCCGATTGAGTAGTACCAACTGTGACAGGTTTGAATTTTGGGTTGCCTTTTTCATCGGGAACCAAAACACCCGGTCTACCTTTTTTGGTCACGATCGCCACCGTCGGCACTAACAATGCTTCAGATTCAGGCCCAGCAAACTCAATATCGACGTTCATCCCAGATTTGAGTTTACGCTGACCACTCAGCAATTTCAGCCGCACCTGGAAAAACCGCACATCCCGCTCTTCGATCGCTTCCGGGGCAATTAGACGAACCGTTGCCTTAAAAGTCTCGGTCGGGAACGCATCCACGACCATTTCGCCAGAAAGACCAACTTTGACTTGGCCAATATCAATTTCTGGAATCTTTGCCAACACTTCTAATTCACTGGCGATCGCAACAATAGAGGTTGAGGTTGCGCCGCCTGTGGCCGATGCCGATGCCTGAGTTGTGGGCGTGACGAATGCACCTACTGAGGCATAACGCTGGGTCACAAGTCCCGAAAACGGCGCGCGGACAACAGTGTCTTCGATGCGGGTTTCAATGGCCTTAAGTCTCGCCTGTGCTTCTTCGACCTGGGACTCCTGTACGGCGATGTCCCCGTCGCTTCCAGATTGACCCTGCTGCGTTAAGCCTTCTTGTTTGCTCGATACTTGAATTTCGGCTTGGACGCGCCTTGCATTGGCCTGCTGCACTTTTTGTTGGGCTTGATCTCGTTGGGCTACTGTTTGGCGAAGGGTTTGCTGTGCGCCTTGGAGTTTACGCTCAAATTCATCAAGGGCGTTAATGGAAATAGCTCCCTCGCCTCGCAGGTCAAGATTTCGTTTATATTGCCGTTCTGCTAAGGCAAGTCCTGCCCGAGCATCGGCAATTAGCCCATCAATACGAGTGATTTCGCTTTTTGCATTCGATATTTCGCTTCCAGCATTAAAGACATCACCCTCCGATCGGTCCACTTCATTTTCTGCTTGACGTACCAACTCTGAACGGTTGGGCGATCGAAGTTGTTGAAGCCTTGCCTGTGCCGAGGCGACTGCCGCTAATACCTGATCTCGTTCTCCCTCAATATCTGAGGCATCCATGCGGGCGAGTTCCTGTCCTTCCACCACGGAATCCCCCTGCTCCACCATCAGTTTCATCACGCGTCCTGCACTTTTTGGGCTGACGTTAACGGTTTGACGGGGCGTTATGGTGCCACTGGCTTTCACTTTTGCCATCAACTTCTCGCGCTTTGCCTCCACCGTCAACTCGGCTAGCGCTTTATTGGCCTCGCCCCCTGGCTTCAGCCAGCCCAGTTGTGTTGCTCCGGCCAGCCCGATCGCCCCAGTTAGCAAGATTCCTCCTGCAATCAGAATGGGAGTGCGGCGTTTTTGAAATAAATTAGTGAGTGAGGAAAATTTCATCGCACAATCAAAACAGTAGGGCTGTTACTTATCTTAATACATAGCTTCCCCGCTTGTGGACTGGACATTTGGTTAATTATCGATCGGGGAAATCAATATTTTTAGCGATTTGTGGCAAAGTAATCCTAAGTACCCCCCGAGAAATCAGTATCATGTAAAAATAAGTGCGTATCCAAAGGGTCGAGCGGCTGCTGCTCTGCCTGAAGTAGCTTTTAAGTCCCGTGTCAAATCAACCTGAGTCTCTTCCATCTAAAGCTTCGGCTGAAGACCTCTTGCCAACTCCCAAGGCAGAGGAAACCCTACCATCTGGTCAGTCTATGAAGTTAGTCCGTCCGCCATCACGGCCCGCACCTGTATCTGTGGAAAAAGCAATCCCTGCTGTTCCATCGGTCCCTGCGGTTGAATCTAAGATCACGATCGAGCCAGTTCCGATCGATGGCCGTCAGCGTCCCATTCCGCCTCCCAGCGAGCCGACTCAATATCGGGCGATCGGAGTTGTGCGTGGTACCTACCATCCTTCCGACGAACAATTCACGCGGGGCAATATGGTGATGGCGGATGGTTCCCATGTGGAAGCCGTCTTGCTGGGCCGGGTCATGAGTTTGGTGCGAAATCATCTTCAACTAGATCAAGAGCATGTCTGGGTGGTCTATCCGCGAACCCGTGAACGGGAAGCAACCCTTCATCTTCAAATTGTTGGGGTGTGGGAGCCGGAGAATCTGAGTAATGAGCCTGATTCGGTTGAGTCGAGTGATGATCTGACTCAGGATTCGATCGACGAGGAGGTTCAAGAGGAAGCTGCCAAGGTCTCAACTTCATCTGATGATGCCGTTCAGTATGTGCCGTCTTCTGAAGTAGACACCGATGTTTTTTCAATTCGGGGTGAAATCATTGCTCACGAACCCGAGAATCAGAAAGTTTCGGTGAAAATCCAGCAGGTTCTTCGTAAAAAAGGCGAGAAAGAGCCATCGATGAAGTATTTCAAGCTCAACCTTGAGGGGGATCTCAGAGGGAAAGTCTTAGGTTATTTCTGGGATCTGGATGTCAAACGAGATGGCCAAGATCTACGAATTCAGAGTGGTACTTCTATCATCTTGGTCATGCCTAAGAAGTATCCGAAACGTCCCATGATGGGCGGTCGTCGTCCTATGGGTAGTGACGGTGGTGGCGGCGGCAATCGTCGTCCGGGCGGTGGCGCTCCTGGGCGGGGTAGCGATCGTCCTCCAGCTTCTCCGCCACCTGCAAGGCGTGAGGGCGAGGTTGCTCCACCTAAGCCTGTGATGAAGCGAAAAGAAGATTCGTTGGTGGAGACTAATCCCGAATAGTTGTGTAGATAAGTTCCATGTAAATAAGTGCTCCTGTTGAGATCAATTCACAGGGGCACTTGTTTTAAGTTTTGTCCTCTAGGGTTTTTAGAGCGGTTGATACACGAGAAATCCTGCGATCGCATCCAGTAATTTCTGAGGTTCATCGGTGCGGATTGCATGGCCGCTTTTTTCAAAAATACGTAAGTCCGATCGGGGAATGAGTGCCGCAATCTCCGCGCCAAATTCCGGCGCACAAATCCAGTCATGTCGGCCTGCCAAAATTAAACTGGGCGAGGTGATGTTTTTTAATTCCGATCGTAAATCATAGGATCGCAAGAAACCACCGAAGGCTTCATTAATGGCTTCAACAGACAAAATACGATCGGTCCAGTCGATCGGTTGTGGGGACTTCGACTGGTAGCTGTACAACGGTGCTAACAACTCAAAATAAGTCTGTAATGCTTCAACTGATGGAAAATTACCATCCCAGAGCATTTGAGCTACTTTAATTTGTTCTGGGGTGCCACGATCGTTTAATGTCTGTTGAGCTTTGGCTAAAAACTCGTAACTTGCGGCGGTCGCATAGGCGATCAGGTGGGACACCGATGCGGGATAGCGGGCGGCATAAGCCATTGCCACCATGCCGCCATAGGATCCACCAATGACGATAATTTGCTCTAATCCCAGGTGAATTCGGAGTGCTTCAATATCTTCGACATTGTTATCGAGGGTGTAGGTCGATTGTGGTCCGCGTGCCGATCGACCTTGCCCCCGATGATCGACATAGACCAGTTGGAGCCGATCGGTCAGAGCGCTAAAGGTTGGCTTATATCCGGTATGGTCGGCACCCGGCCCGCCATGGAGCAGAAAGGCTACTGGTTTTTCTTGAAAGCGCGAACCTTCACAGACAATAGAGGCTCCTTCTACATCGAAAAAAAGTTCTGTGCCTCGAAGTTTAGCTTTCAAACACGTCTCCATATGTTTAATGCGCCTATGCATTTGAGCCTATTCATTTGAGATAGGTAGACCCGATCCCCCTAGCCCCCTTAAAAAGGGGGAACTAGAATTGAATTTAACTCTTAGTCCCCCTTTTTAAGGGGGATTTAGGGGGATCGAGATTTTTGCTACGAACGAAAGGACGTTTCAAACGCTCTCTAATTCATACAATCAGTGGCTATTCCGCGATCGCATCTGCCCGTGCATGACTCAAGGTTGGCAGCGCTCCCGAAGCACTGATGGAGCCTTGATGGGCTGGGGGAGACGATCGGATAGACTGCATTAAGCTCGCCATTTCGAGGGCGTTCATCGCAAAGTCCCATCCCTTGTTGCTCTTAATGCCCGCCCGTTCCAATGCTTGCTGCATCGTGTCTGTCGTGAGAACACCAAAGACCACCGGGACACCTGTTTGGAATGCCGCCGCTGCGATTCCTTTCGAGACTTCCCCCGCAACATAGTCGAAATGGGGAGTACTACCCCGAATCACGGCTCCGATGCAAATTATTGCGTCATAGCGCCCCGACATGGCTAACTGGCGGGCCAGCAGAGGCAACTCAAAACAACCTGGTGCCCAGGCGTAGTCCACTTGAGTCCCCTGGGGATCTACATCGACTCCGTGACGCTTTAAACAATCTTGACAACCCTCTAGGAGTCTTGTTGTGACGAGATCGTTGAA
>JAJAYH010000107.1 GCA_026786325.1 Alkalinema sp. CAN_BIN05
GATTTTCAAACGTTCTACTAATCGCATTGAAATTGCATTTACAGCTAAGCCCTGAGTCTCTTTAAAGTAGTCCATTAGCCAATTGTCGAGATCTGCACCACCGAGATTTTGGCCTGCTTTTGCAATCACATTGGCAATTTTAATTTTCTGGCCAGACTGCTGAGCAAAGTCTTTCTGACCCCACTTTAAAATGAATCCACTGGGTTTAATTGGCGAATTCTCTTTTACCTCCGACCTGACCAGAGATAAATCTAGCGTTCCACCGCCAAAATCAATCACCAGCAATAATTCCTGATTTGCCAATCCATAGCCCAGCGCCGCCGCCGTGGGTTCATCCAGCAATCGCACTTGATTGATTCCAATGGTTTGACACACCCGCCCTAGCCACAACCGATATGCTTCAAAACTGTCGACCGGGACTGTAAATACAACCGAATCCAAAATCCCCGGATCAGCCTGTCTTGCCTGGGTTATTACCTGTTCTAAATACCAACTACCGATCTGCTCAGGTCCGATCGTAATTCCATCCAATTCCGGCTGAAATCCCTGAACCGCCGTCCCAATGCCCCGCTTAAAGTTCCGAAAAAATCTCGCATTCATAGCCGTATCCAAAGCCCGATCGCGCACTGCTTGACCGACTACTGTTTTCCCCGTTGCCCCATCTTCGACATATAGCAAGCTGGGAATCAATGGCGGATTTTGGGCGATTTTTTGAGAAAGCGTCGGAATAGTCAGCGTTTCGGCACTCCCTGTTACCGCATTCCACCGCGCCACCACTGTATTACTCGTGCCAAAGTCGATCGAATAGGTCATCAGAAAGTCACTGTAAAAATAAAAATAAAATGTACTTCTATTTTACCGCTGATTATTTTATTGCGATTTATAAATGTTAAGGTATGTGAAGGATTACTGCTGCGCTGAGGCGTGAGGATTGAGATGGTTAAGCTTCAGATGCAAAATCTTCAGATACAAAAGCCTGGTGTTGCGGTGGCGTTGACGCTGATTGGGATTTGGGCGAGTAGTACTTTTTTGCTATTCCAGTTGGATTTGGCTCAGTTGCCTAGTTGGGTCAAGTTTGTTGGATTTGCTTGGCAAATGTTTTTGTATACAGGGCTGTTTGTGACGGCACATGATGCAATGCATGGATCGATCGCGCCGGATAATCCCAAAATCAATGATGCGATCGGACATTTTGTATTGTTTGTTTATGCCATGTTTCCCTTTGGCAAAATGCGCTCAATGCACAATCTTCACCATGATATTCCGGGACGAGAGGGCGATCCTGACTTCCATAATGGTAAGCGCAAGAATTTCTTTGCTTGGTATTGGAATTTTATGCAGAACTATTGGAGTTGGGTTCGCATTGGACTATTAATTTCGACATTTCATGTGATTCACCAATTCTTACAAGTTCCCGAAATCAATCTGTCGTGGTTTTGGGTGTTTCCCTCAGTGATGAGTTCATTTCAGCTCTTTTTGTTTGGTACTTTTTTGCCCCATACTGAACCTGAGGGCGGCTATGTAAATAAATGTCATGCAACGAGTACGCCGTTCTCTGAGTTTTGGTCATTCATTAGTTGCTACCATTTTGGGTATCACGAAGAACATCATGATTTACCACATTTGGCTTGGTGGCAATTGCCCGCCGCACGACGATCGAGAATGGTGAATTGAAGAATTGCTTTTTATTGTGTTTGGGACAGGTGAGGCCATGTCCCTTGGGATAATCTTTAATCCATCCATCGGCTAGGGTTACGGGCTTCGACGATCGCTCTTTTATCTACCATTGTGATCATTGCGGGTAAATCAGCCGAGGCTTTGGATTCTAATTCTAATTCTTCAATGACTTGTGGATAGGTTTTCCCTTCTGTCATTTGATAGGCAATCTCTTCGACTTCGACCCAAGTGATTTGGCTTTGAAGATAGGCTTTCGTCATGACATTCAAGACATTTTCCCATTGATTTCCTTCGGCTTTCAACAACATAGTATGGGGAATATTCAAATCTCGATCGAAGCAGTAATACCAACTTAAGGGTTGATTCTTAACAATATTTTCAAAGAATTCTTGATGATCATTATTATTGACGGCAATATCACAGCCCGTCGAAAGGACAAACATTGGCGGAGTTGGTTCATTTTTTGATCGTGCTAATACTTCTTCACCGATCGTCAAAAATACCTTTAATGCCTGAGTTTGGAATCCGTTGTAGCCGGGATATGCGGGGTTGGGTTCGCTGAGCCAAGTGCGGTATTTCTGAGATGTATTAATGATTAGATCTAATACAAATCGACTATTCCCAAAGTATGGTGCATACAAAATTCCCCGATCGCATTGACTCGCCTTTTCGATCGCTAACCATCCCGATAAGGATGCGCCACCCGACAATCCGCCGAGTGTGATTTGAGCTGTCGAGTCTACGGCCTGTGCTTGCTCAAACCATTCCAACGCAAAATCCTTGTAGGGTTGAGCTTCGGTTGGCAAGGGAGTCGGGTTGGTTGCAGAAAATTCTCCACTGCGACCGTGACCCGGCATCAACGGCACCATGACGCTGTAACCCGCTTGGTATAACAACTGTGCGATCGGCCCAAACTGATAAGGTGCGGCGGTGAATCCGTGGAACAACAGCGCAACTTTTCCGGTGGGCTGAGTCTGAAGTAAAAGAATCGATCGGCAGAGCGGATTTTTGATGCCTGCGAGATCTTCTTTAAGTTTGGTCTGTTGAACGAGGATTGTATTCACAGTGGCGCGGTAGAGTTTGGTGAAAATGTTAGGCATTGCAGTGTCAATAAGTGTAAGAAAAACCACATCAGATGAAACGTCGATTCCTTATATTTCTTAAGGGTAGCCAAAAAAACTCCGATCGTACTTTTTTATTCAATCCTCATTCCTAAGCACCTGCTAGAACTTGTTTCAATGCATCTGAAACGAATGAATAGGTAAACTTGAATCCAGTCGATAACGATCGCGTTGGCAATACTTTTTGACCTTCTAGAACTAACTTTGCGCCTTCCCC
>JAJAYH010000108.1 GCA_026786325.1 Alkalinema sp. CAN_BIN05
GATTTTCTATCTGTGCTGGCGGGCCGCGTCGGTTGGGTGATGGATCTCATGCAATGTGGACTCCTGAATCTGGCGAGATTTTATCGTTTCTGCGATCGCTCATGGTTCCTGGTTCGCCTAATTCGCCTAACTTGTCAAATGCACCCAAGCATTTGCCCTTTGTGGGCGGTTGGTTGGGATGGTTGGGATATGATTTGGCCTGGGAAATTGAATCTTTGCCAATTCAGAATACTGATGAATTGCCGTTTCCAGTAGCATTTTGGTATGAACCGTCTTCGTTTGCTGTTTTAGATCACGAAGCTCAGGTGCTTTGGTTGGCGGTGAGTGATGAATTGGATGCGCCGGATTTAGTCGATCGGTTAACCCAAAATCTAACCACTGAGCTAGCCAATTCTGAATCGATCGACAGCGCCTTAGATAGTAATGTTGTAAAAAAGAGTAATGCTGTACGGTTTTTAACTAAACAATCAGAATATGAGGCGGCGATCGCTACCGCCAAAGAATATATTCGATGTGGTGATATTTTTCAAACTAATATTTCGTTGCGATTTGAAACTGAAACAAGCCGATCGAGTTGGGATATCTATCAGGCATTGCAACGCATCAATCCGTCGCCATTTGCGAGTTATTGGCGATCGCCCTTTGGGGATGTGGTGAGTTGTTCCCCGGAACGATTGGTATCATTGGATAGCGATCGGATTGCGCAAACACGGCCTATTGCCGGAACCCGTCCGCGTGGTCAGACTACTGAAGAAGATTTGAGATTGGCAATAGACTTACGATCGAATGAGAAGGAATGCGCTGAACATATTATGTTGGTGGATTTGGAGCGGAATGATTTGGGTCGAGTGTGTGAATTTGGATCTGTGATTGTCGATGAATTGCTAGCGATCGAGCGCTATAGCCATGTGATGCATTTGGTTAGTAATGTTCGAGGGAAATTACGATCGCAATTCGATGCTATTGATTTGATTCGGGCCACCTTTCCGGGCGGAACAATTACGGGATGTCCGAAGGTTCGTTGTATGGAAATCATTGAAGAATTAGAACCTGTGCGGCGTAGTTTGTTTTATGGCTCTTGTGGTTATTTAGACTTGCGTGGGCAATTAGATTTGAATATTTTAATTCGCACATTATTGTATGTCCCTAATCAGTCGGGTTCAGCGCAGGTTTGGGGACAAGTTGGGGCTGGGATTGTGGCGGATAGTGTGCCGAGTCGAGAATGGTATGAGTCATTGCAGAAAGCAACTGCACAGTTAAAAGCCTTGGGTCAAGATAGCCTTGGGTGAAGATTTTCTGTGAGGATGTTCTGTGAAGACCTTGGGTAGAGGCGTTGGGATCGCGCCTAGAGTTGCGATAATACTCATAGTTTATTACAAAATTTAGCCTGCTTTTTGGAGTTCGGCTAGGTAGTAACGATCGGTTCCATTTTCGGTATGGTGGGCGATGATGCCGAGGATTTCTAGGCTTTCGAGACAGTCGGGAATGGTGGCTTTTTGTTTGGCGGTGCCTTTGAATTGGGCGGCGATCGCAGTTCTTTGTCTTTCAAATAAAACGACGTTGGAACCGATCGTCGGACCGATCACGTTTGCTGGAATTACAGCTTTTGCAGAGGGTTTGGAGATTGCTGAGCAAAAATCTAAGTACACGCGCTAAAAAATATACTTTTGTAACATAGAGTCGTGGACAACGTACTCGATAAGATCATCAATGGGAGTGTTTAGATATCGATTTAAAAAATTAATTGTATAACTGGGAACAGAAAAAAAAGCCGATCGTCTGTACGACTTGGTGTCTCGTGTTTATCACTTGGGACGCTACGAGAAACTCATTTTACAATAAACATATTGGAATCCCATGCAATTAACAACTACCGTACTTCAAAAGCTCAGTCTTGCCAGTCTATTGACCCTCGGCACACTAGCAACAGTTCCCACCGTGGTCCGATCGGCACCGGTACCCACCCTAGATCAGATTCCGTACATAACGTCGAAAGATGAAGCTGTTATGATGCCGACCTATACGACAGCCGCTCCAGAGCCTATGACGAACATGGCAAAAAATACTATTGTGGATGTCGCGGTTGCCAATGGATCATTCAAAACGCTTACCGCAGCTCTGAAAGCGGCGGGTCTAGTAGAAACCTTACAAGGTGACGGACCCTTTACAGTCTTCGCGCCTACGGATGCTGCTTTTGCAAAACTGCCAGCCGGAACTGTCGAAATGCTTCTCAAGCCTGAGAATAAAGCCGTACTTGCCCGCATCCTGGCTTATCACGTTGTCTCTGGTAATGTCCTTTCGACTGATCTCAAATCTGGTGAAGTCAAGACGGTTGAAGGAAGTCCAGTTAAAGTCATGGTTAGTAAAAATGGAGTCATGGTTAATCAATCAACTGTGCAAGCAGCAGATGTAAAAGCAAGTAATGGTGTGATTCATGTCATCGATACTGTATTGATGCCTCAGGCGGACATGGCAAAAAATACTATTGTGGATGTTGCGGTTGCTAATGGATCATTCAAAACGCTTACCGCAGCTCTGAAAGCGGCGGGTCTAGTAGAAACCTTACAAGGTGACGGACCCTTTACAGTCTTCGCGCCTACAGATGCTGCTTTTGCAAAACTGCCAGCCGGAACCGTCGAAATGCTTCTCAAGCCTGAGAATAAAGCCGCACTTGTCCGGATCTTGACCTATCACGTTGTTTCCGGTAATGTCCTTTCGACTGATCTCAAATCCGGTAAAGTCAATACCGTTGAAGGAAGTCCGGTCAACGTCATGATTGGTAGAGAAGGATTCATGATTAATAAATCAACCGTGAAGGCAGCAAATGTAAAAGCAAGTAATGGTGTGATTCACGTCATTGATACTGTGTTGATGCCTCCGTCCAACTAATGACCGAAAATCATTCTGTAAGCAGAAAATAATGGATCCAGTAGCCCAGCCTATAATGGTTCCTCAACAATAAACTAGAACAAATTAATTGATTTTGACACGATCGATTAATTGATTCTTAAATTACAAGAGGGAAAATTAAAAGTGTTTCCCTCTTTTTTATTGTCTCTATGACTTTTTAATTTCTAGATATTCGATCGGACTTGGCAAAACTACGGTGACATTCTTTCAGAGGGATGCTTTTGGGACTTCGGCTAGGTAGTAACGATCGGTTCCATTTTCGGTATGGTGGGCGATGATGCCGAGGGTTTCTAGGCTTTCGAGACAGTCGGGAATGGTGGCTTTTTGTTTGGCGGTGCCTTTGAATTGGGCGGCGATCGCAGTTCTTTGTCTTTCAAATAAAACGACGTTGGAACCGATCGTCTATCCGATCGCGTTTGCTGGAGTTGCAACTCTGGCAGAGGGTTTGGAGATTGCTAAGGTCGTTGCTGCCACCGTGGTTGATTGGGATGATGTGGTCTATTGTGAGATGCTTTAGAGTGCCGCAGCTTTGACATTGGTGGGTGTCGCGATCGAAGACATAGTTCCGAACAGAATCGGGGAGTTTGCTTCGTGGGGTTTTGTCGGGTTTCATTAGCTTTTGCTTATTTTTCTAACATTAAGGCGCGAAAGCCTGCTTGAATAAAATGCCGATCGGCTGTGACGGCATCTGTTATCCCATTCATGGTCATGACGATAAATGAGATGCAATCTGTTAGTCCCCAGTTCTTATCTGAGCGTGAGTTGTAGAGATCTAGGGCTTGCCTAAACAGTAATGTATGGACGGTGACGACCCGAATGTTATCCGTTTGGTAACACTGATTGATGAATTGTATGGCTTCGTTGCGGTGTGATGCACTGAGAGCATTACCAACTTCCGTCAGGATAGCTTCTGTAATCCAGACTTCTTGGGCATTGCGGACTTGTGGGAATAGGACTTTGGCGATCTGTGTGGTAGTCATCACGAGGATTGAGGAGGGCTTGGATAAAGGCGGTATCTAGAAAGAGACGATCGCAGTTCATGGTTCGGTTGCAGGACTTTTGAGTGTGCCGTACAGATAGTGATCATGTTCGCTGGACCAGTCGGTGGGGGCTTCGATCGTTCCTGTTAAGGCTTCGAGTATGTCCCAGGCGTTGGGTTCTGGTTTGGGTGATTGCTGGCGGAGGTTTAGGATGAAGGTGAGGACTTGCTGCTGGAGTGGATCGGGAAGGTCGTGGACTTGTTCTACGATTTGGGTGACGATCGATTGGCTCATGGGTTTCTCCTGGGATTATTACAAAATTTAGCCTGCTTTTTGGAGTTCGGCTAGGTAGTAACGATCGTTTCTCCGACATTTCCTGAATTCATATTGACGACAGAAGAAGTCTTGGAAGCTGGACGGTAAGCTTTTCATGAGTTCTCGCGGAAGGTGTCGAGGGACGGTTCATCAACTTCATTGGAATCTTCCTCATCATCTGGGATAAATTCAACTCCTATGCGAACACGGATCTTCCCAGATTTCCATTGACTATCCCCAAGACGAAGTAATTTACATTCTATTCCTGAATCAGCAA
>JAJAYH010000109.1 GCA_026786325.1 Alkalinema sp. CAN_BIN05
GCCTTCACTCATCCTGAAGTAAGTTTTGTGGGGATGACGGAGCCAGCAGCCAAGGAAAAAGGCAAGGCCGAGGGGTTTGAAGTTCAGTCGGTGAAGAGCTACTTCAAGGGCAATGCAAAGGCGCTGGCGGAAGGCGAAACCGATGGACTCGCCAAGGTCATCTTCCGGCCTGACAATGGTGAAATCCTTGGGGTCCATATTTTTGGCCTGCACGCAGCAGACTTGATCCAAGAAGCGGCGAATGCGATGGCGATGAATCATTCGGTTCACGATTTGGCCTTCACCGTTCACACCCATCCGACGCTATCTGAGGTTTTAGATGAAGCCTTTAAACGGGCAGCAGGCGCAGGAGCTGGGCACTAGAATCATCGACCCAAGCTCATAACCTCGCCCAACTTATAGTCCCCCTTACCAAGGGGATTTAGGGGGATCGAGCCTTTCATTAGTTCCGAAACTTCATACTTTTCTTTTAGGACCATCCCATGCTGCAAATTCGCCGTCGTCCGCCCACGCCATCTATTTCGGTTTTGGATTTGGAATATCGGATTGACACTCCAGAGTCGAAGCCTAATCACATTCTTGAAGAAATTGTTTGGAACAAAGAGAATGAAGTCGATCAGATGCGAGAGAAGCTGTCTTTGGCTGAAATGCAGAAGAAACTAGCCCATGTGCCAGCAACCCGTGATTTTGTGGCGGCGCTGCGATCGGGAAAAACATCCCCCGCTGTCATTGCCGAAGTCAAAAAAGCATCTCCCAGTCAAGGCGTGATTCGAGAAGATTTTGATCCCGTTGCGATCGCAAAATCCTATGAACTTGGTGGTGCATCTTGTTTGTCGGTACTAACAGATGCCAAATTTTTTCAGGGAAGCTTTGAAAATCTGAGTCAGATTCGCAGCGCCGTAGACTTGCCGCTGTTGTGCAAAGATTTCATTTTGTACGCATACCAAATCTGTTGGGCCAGAGTTCAAGGGGCGGATGCGGTGTTGTTGATTGCCGCGATTTTGCCCGATAAAGATTTGCAGTCATTTTTGAAGATTGCTAAAAAATTAGGCATGGCCGCATTGGTCGAAGTGCATGATCTAGCCGAGTTCGATCGGGCCTTAGCCTTGGAGGGTGTGGAGCTAATTGGCGTTAATAATCGCGATCTTAAGGACTTCTCTGTCAATATTAATCTCACGGGTGAACTCGTGGCAGCACGACAAAACGCGATTAAGGCAAAGAATATTATCCTCGTCGGAGAATCTGGGATTCATACCGCTAGCGACCTGAAAACGATCGCTAATGCTGGAGCAACTGCTGTTTTAATTGGGGAATCATTCATGCGACAGAGCGATCCAGGGCAAGCCTTAGCACAACTTTTGGCAAGCTGATGGCCTGAGTTTACGGTTTTAGAGAGTGTTTTAGAAGTTAAAGGTTGTTGCAAAAAGCCCGATCCCCCTAGCCCCTACGCCCTTCGGGCAGGCTACGCCAAAAAAAAGGGGGAACCAGAATTAACTCATAGTGCCTCTAGGCTTTGTGAAGGGGAACTGGAATTTAAACTCATAGTCCCGCTTTTTAAGGGGGATTTAGGGGATCGGGCTTTTGATGCCAACATGAGGACTTCTCCAACGATCGGATTTAAGGTTTATTTCAGTTCCATTTCATTTCCCTGTTGTAAGAGTGTGTTCTACTATGTCAGTTCCATTACCGTCTCATATTCATTACGAGATTTTGCTACAAATGTTGGAGCGCCAGTCTTTGTTTGCAACAAATGAATATCCTCGTCAACGAGTACAGGTTCAGCAGTTAATTATTATGCTGCGAAAAGCATTGACCCAACAAAAACAAATAGAAGAAGACCTCGAGCGCCTCCATATTCCCGTGGAGTATCGCTGGTCAATCACTCAAGATGCTCCTTCACCTAGCGACTCGATCGCTCCGAACCATGGCGGAACTCTCTGAATCCATGCCATCAGAAATAGTCTTACATGAGATAAGCGATGATATTCAGCAATCATCGTCATTATTAGATTGTGAATTGTTGCCAGAACAGCTTTTAGAAGATCTGACAGCTTCTATGGAACTGATTCAGCATCAGGCCGATCGGATTGCCCAACTAGAACGAGCCTTGGATCAAACCTTGGTGCAGGTCCATGATGTCCGATCGCAACTGGTGCGGCAAGAATGGATCGAAGAACAACTTGCGGCCACGGAAGAGTTTGCTAATGTTCAACAACAGGCCATTTTGCATTTGAAAGGCCGGATTGACGATCGGACATCATCGGCTGAAAATGTTGTCGAAAATCCAATCGTCAGAAATCAAGCTGATATTAGCGCCACACCATCGGCTCGATTGGAAGTGCGTTATGTTCAAGCCCAACAACAAATTCAGGCACTTTCACAAAAACTACGAGAAGACTCAATTCAATCGACGACCTTGCCAGAAATGACGGATGCAGAACGGGAGGAAACCTGGTGGCGCGAACAATTAGTGACATTGGAAGCTGAATTGGCCAAGCATTTGCAAACCCAGGCATTTCTTCAACAAGCATGTACTGAGATGGAACACGATCGAGATTTAGACCAATGCCGCATTTTGGAACTGGGCAGTCAATCGGCTGAAATGCAAGAACAAATCCTGCGTCAAGCTCAGCAATCTAGTGAATATGAAGCCGCCATTCAACATTGGAAAGATCGATTCTATCAACTTCAAAATCAAATGCTGAGTATTCTGGAACTGTACGATCAACTCAGTGAACCGATTCCCGATGCGATCGCGAATCTCCTCGATTCATTGCCCCAGCCGACGGTTTCTGAACAAATGCAAAGTCTTCGCCGAGCCTTGCCCCGTCGTAGTGATTTACCTGATTTTTTGCAGCGACGACGAGGTGGCCGTAAGAATTAGGATGGATATTAATACGCAGACATGGTTTGGTGATAATTCTTTAAATACAATTGACGATCAGTTAGCTGTCTCAAAATTAATCTAAATGTAGGTCGTAGGAATGGACTCGGTTGTAGGCATGATTGTTGTAATTGTCGCAACATCAACACCGGTTCATTCTCTAGGCATCGATCGAGTAAATCTTCCAACAAACATCCAAACGCCCGCACTTCTAATTGTTCTAATTTAAGCCCAAGTGCTGATCCGGGTTCATAAAGCGAAGCTGCCCCGAAATCACTCAATACTGGTTTGCCCGATCGATTAACCAAAATATTATGAGCATAAAGATCACCGTGGGAAATACCCCGATCGTGCAAATGAGCGGCGGCGGATGCGATACCTTGAGCAATTTTTAGAATGAGTGATGGTGTAAAGGTCCGATGACTCTCAAAGGTATCTCTTGTACAGGACTCAAAATTTGGCGGTCTACCCAAAATTTCAAATTCCCTATCTAATAATGGCAATACTAATCCGCGCTGGCCCGACGGATGATTCACAATTTGCCCTAATACTCCCACTAGATTTTCATGGGAACCTGCCGCTAGACACGCCTGCATTTCACTTTCGGGCAAACCATCACTCGTGACTGCGCCCTTAAAAATTTTGACCGCCACATCTAATATAGTGCCGTCATTTTGCCAAACAGCACGATGAATTATCCCGGATGCCCCTTCCCCCAATCGATCGCCTAATGTCAAATCTCGCCATGGAATATCGATCGGAGTCTGTAGTTTAAATGCTTGTCCTAAATTTCCGCCAAATGCCAACCAACTCAACTTCGGCAACGTCAGTAACCACTCTGGCAATACATTTAACTGATTGGCTGCTAACCGGATTAATTCTAAATTTGTACAATTAATTATCTCCTGGGGCAATACCTTCAATTGATTTCCAGCCAGCATTAGCTTTTGTAAAGACTTAAGTTGTCCGATTTGTGGTGGCAATTCTTCAATAGCATTATCGGTCAAAATCAACCAGCGCAATAATGGCGGAAGTGATGCACCTGAAACAACCCGAATCCGATTAGCTTTGAACCCAACCATCGACAATTGGGAACAGCGCCCTAATACTTCAGGTGAATGATCAAACTCATTTTGAGAAAGAAATAAAATCTTCAGGTTCTGAAGCCGATCGAAATCATCCGGTAACGATCGCAGTCGATTGTTCGACAAATCTAACACTTCTAAGGTCGGAGCTAATTCTAAAATTTCAGGTGGAAATTCGGCTAAATCAGCACCGATCGTGATTTTCCATGAAGCTTTAAGCTGACCAGATCGTAATTGGGACAGTACTTCTAGTGACATAAATAAATAGACTAGCTGATCAATTTTCGGGAATAATAGGAATAAATTCCCTTTACGAGGACTCGAACCCATGGCACGCCCATCTCCAACCCTAGCACCCCAAGAACGCGAAAATCTAGCGGCATCACAAGACTATCTTCAATGCACTAGCCTGCCAGAGGTTTGGGCTATAGCCGCCCGTAAATTTGCCAACACCACCGCAGTCTGTGACACTCACCGAGATCCCGAAGTCCGTATGACTTATGGGCAACTCCATCAACAAATGCAACAGTTTGCCGCCGGGTTACAGTCACTTGGCATTGTTCCGAGTGGCGAATCTTATCCAACGCGTGTTGCACTGATTTCCGACAATCAACCCAGATGGCTGGTTGCGGACCAAGGCATTATGTTGGCCGGGGCCGCAAATGTGGTGCGAAGTGCCCAAGCGGATAGTCAAGAATTACTATTCATTTTAAAAAATAGTGGAGCCGTTGCATTAATTGTTGAAGATTTAGCACTATTAAAAAAACTCCGATCGGGCTTGGATGATTTTGCCCTTAAATTCATTATTTTACTATCAGATGAAATCCCACCGAATGACTCCGATCGGACAATCTATAACTTCTCTCAAATCTTGGCCCTAGCTCCCAACGCTGAATTGATTCCCCATGGATTCGATCGGGACCAGTTGGCAACATTAATGTATACGTCTGGTACCTCAGGAATGCCGAAGGGCGTAATGCTCACCCATGGCAATTTGATTCATCAACTGAATACGGCATCTTGTGTGTTGCTATTAAATGAAGGCGAGCGGGTGATGAGTATTCTACCCATTTGGCATACCTATGAACGCACATTTGAATACTTCATTTTTTCACGAGGTTGCACCCAGTTTTATACCAATATTCGTTATGTTAAAAAAGACCTGAAGGACCACAAACCCAAATATATGGTCGGAGTTCCACGGCTTTGGGAATCTATTTACGAAGGCATTCAGAAGCAATTTCGAGATCAACCCGCAGATAAGCAAAAACTGGTCAATCGCTTCCTCTCGGCTAGTCAAACTTACATCAATAGTAAACGAACACTACAAAATTTACATCTAGATAATTTAAATCCAAGTTTTACAGACAAGCTCATTTCAGCGATCAAATTTCCGTTATTTTGGGTATTTCATAAAGTCGGCGACAAGTTAGTTTATTCCAAAATCCGATCGGGTATTGGCGATATTCAATATGTGGTGAGCGGCGGTGGATCTATTGCGGATCACTTGGAAGACTTCTTTGAAATTATTGGGGTCGAAGTTTTAGGCGGCTATGGCTTAACCGAAACCTCGCCTATTACGCACGTTCGTCGGCCTTGGCGAAACCTGCGCGGTGCAGACGGTCAACCGTTGATGTATACCGAAACGAAGATTGTCGATTTGGATTCTCGCCAACCTGTTGCAACTGGGAAAAAAGGGATTGTTCTTTTGCGCGGTCCCCAAATTATGAAGGGCTATTTTAATAATCCTGAAGCGACTCGCAAAGCGATCGATCCAGACGGTTGGTTTGATTCGGGTGATTTGGGCTATGTCACGGAGTGGGGGGATTTGGTTTTGACTGGGCGCGCTAAGGATACTATTGTTCTTAGTAATGGCGAGAATATTGAACCGCTGCCGATCGAAAATGCCTGTCTTCGTAGCCGTTATATCGATCAGATTATGTTAGTCGGTCAAGATCAAAAGAGCATTGGAGCTTTGATTGTCCCCAACTTGGATGAACTTCAGCAATGGTATGCTCAAAAGGGTTACAGCGGCGACGTTGACCTGTCTAGCAAACCTGTTCAAGACTTGTTTAAAACAGAACTACTTCAGCGAGTAAAAGACCGAGCAGGCTACCGCTCAGACGATCGGATTGCCGCGTTCCGACTACTCAGTGAGCCATTTACAGTAGAAAACGGCCTACTGACTCAGACCTTGAAGGTTCGGCGAAATGTGGTGATGGAGCAATATGCGGCTATCATAAACGAGATCTTTATCTAGTATGGGAATTTTAGGATCTATGGAAACTTCTAACTTGATGATTCAGCGCCAAGTGAACATCAAAGCGATCGTAACTCCGCGTTGGAAAGAAGAGGCACAACAAGCTCTGCAAACCCAACTCAATCAAGTAGATGGACAGTTGCAAGGTTTGGATATGCAACTGCAACAGGTGTTGAGTGACATCCAAAAGCAATCGATTCAGCCACCAGGACCGGATACTCTTCAACAAATGGAAGGGGTGAAGATGCAGTTCAACCAAGGCAAAAGCGAATTACTTGAGCAAAAGAACCAAGTGCTTCAACAGTTGCAACAGGTGCAGACCTTGAGCATTGAGCAACAGGTAGATCAAGGTCAAGTGGTCAGCAATTTCGCGATTCAGGTGGGCGACAATCTCATTTCTAAAATGAATGTCGAAATCTTGTTGCGCGATGGCATTGTTGAAGAAATTCGCGGTGATATCTAGAGTTTGACTATCTAGGATTCAAGTACTTACAATTAAAGGCGATCGGATTATCCGATCGCCTTTTTTATTTCTGATTAAACTACTCTAAGTAACCTGGTCAAATGAAGTATGAGGCCAGGTTAGCCTGCGCCATACACTGAGTCCTCTCTACAGTTCATCGATAGTCACCACCGCCCTCTGTAAACTGAACGATAAGCTCATACTCATCCATCAAAGCAGTTCCGAGTAGTGGTCTTCACCCTGTAGCAATTATACGAACTTCCCGCTCTTCTCCATTCCAAAGAATAATCGCCTCGTGAACTGGCAAGGTGACTTGACTGTTATCAGCCAAATTCACGGGCATTGCATATTTGAAACGTAACCCTAGCAGAGCCACTGCTTCTGGCGGTAAGCAGAGTTCATCGGTAAACCCTGTATCAACGACAAATTCAATCGGGATATCCGATCGATTCGGGATACGAAACATTACAGTGACGATCGCATGTCCTTCCACGACAATTCCATAATCAATGGAAATCTGGGAAAGTCCGTGTCCGCATAGAAGTTGAATTCATTCCTGATGATAAGGAAGATTCCAATGAAATTAATGAACCTTCCCTCGACACCTTCCGCGAAAACTCATGAAAGGCTTACCGTCCAGCTTCCAAGACTTCTGCTGTCGTCAATATGAATTCAGGAAATGTCGGAGAAACGATCGTCTCGTCACCCCGAAAAGTATCAAATTGATATTCTCCTTGAATCAAACATCCAACCATTATCCATTCCCGATCGGGATCAATAAGCCAATACTCAGGAATTCCCCGAGCGGCATATTGATATAATTTTTCTTGATAATCTCGTCTGTAATTATCAGACTTCTCATCACCAGGAGAAACAACTTCTAAAACCATCCTAGGCGCAGGCATTTCTTGACTAATCGTTGCGCGGCGCTTGAGAAGCGTTAAATGAATCTCCTCCAACACTGTTAAATCGGGGAATCGCGTCCGAGGTTTTCCATTAACGACAATTTCTATGCTGCCAGGTCTAACGAGTTTAAACGGTAAACCGATCGCAAGTAATGCCAAAAAAATAAAATTTGCGATCGTATCATTACCTATAGACTCAGACATAATCGGAATCAATTCTCCATTCCAATATTCACAGCGACCTTCCGGCAAATCTGATGGCTCAGCCGCTAGATACTGTTCAAAGCTTGCAAATCTCGCCTTGGTCAATGCCATCGCTCATCGCCCTCCCGACTGTTGCTTTAGACTTAATTATACACACCACATTCCGATCGCCCATGAAACCAGACAAAACCCCGCGAAGCAAACTTCCCGATTCTGTCCGGAACTATGTCTTCGATCGTGACACCCACCAATGTCAAAGCTGCGGCACTCCAAAGAATCTCACAATAGACCATATCATCCCAATCAACCACGGCGGCAGCAACGATCTGAGCAATCTCCAAACCCTCTGCCAAAGCTGTAACTCTAGCAAACGCGATCGGATAGACGATCGGTTCCAACGTCGGTTTATTTGAAGTAGATATCATCTCTGTAGACGATCGTTCTTTAGGGATATTGAAATTTCATAAATAAATGTGTAATTTAATTGACAGCAGTTTTCAATAAAGTGCTAAGCTAGCAGAATAATTGCTTTGGATTCTCATTACGTCATGAATATTCCTCATCAGGTGCCAACATTTAACGTTAAAAAGCTCGGCCTTCTTGCCATGACCCCGATCGCCCTCGTGATTCATGGGTTGGTGCTATGGATTCCAGTCAATAGTGAGGTAAAAAAAGGGAAAGAACCTCAAAAAGAAGAACAACTTCAGGCGATCGGTGACATCATTCCAATCCTACCGATACCCAGTTCCACGTCAAATGTTTCAGCTTCGATCGCACCAACTCCATCGGCTACGGTACCAGCGCCCATCTCAATGGTAAATCCATCTACTATTGAACGTGTTATTCAATCCGAATCGCCGTCGATCGTGTCAAGGGCAAAAGCTTCAGAGCCTCCGCGTCAAGCACCTACTTTCGTCAAACCTACAACTCCTACTCAATCAATTGCTCCCGTCCAGCCAACTGCTCCAATAATTCCTGAAGTCATCACACCAGAAGGTAATCTCGGTAAGTTGCTAAATGGAATTCCTTGTCCGGGTTCATCAAAATGTAGTCGAGTTGCCCATCCTCAATCTGTGGTACTCGCTACTTTGGCGAAGCAGTATGGCAACCTGCCTAAAGAGGTTACTGACGTTGCGCGACCTAAGGATGGTGAACGCCCTACCGAGAGTACAGTTGTGGCTTATCAAGTTGAAGATAAAGTAGCCAAAGAATTCCTTTACTTTATCCTTCCCCTTGCTATGGGTAATAAGGTTGATGTTACGTTTATCGATAAACAAAACGTAGTTGATCGGGGTGGTGTTATTTAAGCGTAGTAGACAGCACTAATTTTATTATTTTGAACCTCGATCGTAACCCCAATTCCTACTTCATATTTCTCATCGATCGGACAAGTCACCAATATCTTATCACCTGATTTTGATACTAATTGATAACAATATTGACGGCCTAAGAATTGCCGATCGCGAATTACAATATTGCTCCGATCGTCCACTTTAATCTGCATATCTTCCTGACGGATCATTAATGTTGCTTGAGATTTTTGCTCAGGATTTGCAAGCGTTCCGATCGCCTCAAATTCACCAATCTCTGTATGCCAAAATCCCGATCGAAACGTTGCTTCGATAAAATTAGCTTGCGTTACAAAATCAGCTACAAAGCGTGAAATTGGCGTTTGGTAAATCGATTCTGGGGTGCCGATTTGTTCTAAGT
This sequence comes from Alkalinema sp. CAN_BIN05, assembly GCA_026786325.1. Lineage (GTDB taxonomy): Bacteria > Cyanobacteriota > Cyanobacteriia > Leptolyngbyales > Leptolyngbyaceae > JAAFJU01. Next base: position 9,512 of record JAJAYH010000109.1, read on the forward strand.
TCCCTTGGTTCATCACCGCAATCCGATCGCACATCGACAAGGCTTCTTCTTGATCATGCGTCACAAAAATTGCAGACGTTCCCGCAGTTTTGAGAATCGATCGGATTTCCTGCCGTAGCCGTAACCGCACTTGAATATCCAAATTACTCAACGGCTCATCCAACAAAATCATCGCAGGTTGAGGCGCTAATGCTCTTGCTAATGCGACTCGCTGTTGCTGTCCACCGGACAATTCGTGAGGATAACGTGATTCCAAACCTGATAGTCCTACGCGATCAATAGACTCCTGCATCAAGGCTTGAATCTGAACAGGTGAAAATCGTTTTCGGCTAGTTTTCTGAAGTCCAAAGGCGACATTTTGGGCGATCGTTAAGTGAGGAAATAGCGCGTAATCTTGAAACACCATGCCAATATTTCGATGTTCCGGCGCAACGGATTTATCAGATGTTGCAATAGATTCACCTGACAACTCAATAGAACCTGAATTCAAGGTTTCAAATCCAGCAACCAGTCGTAATAATGTCGTTTTCCCGCATCCAGACGGACCCAAAAGCCCTAGAATCTCACCTTTCTGTAACTCCAAAGAGACCTGATTTAAAACGGGTGGTGAATTACGATCGAATTGTTTACAAATTTGATTGATTTTAAGAACGATCGTTGGGTCAGACATGGGAAGATAGGGCTAATTGAATCTACGTCTCATTATAAATCCTATGGTTCGCAAACTAACAACCTCCGCCCCACAAGTCTCATCTAAATCATTCTCGATTTGGACGATCGTAACTGTTTCATTAGCGCTATTGATGATGTTGCCGCTAGTTTCAGTCTTGAGCAGTGTGTTTTCAGATACTCGCACTGTTTGGCAACATTTGATTACAACAGTATTAGGGGAATACATTCTTAATTCTCTTATTCTGATGGTGGGGGTTGCCACGGGCGTGGCGATCGTGGGAACGAGTTGTGCTTGGCTCGTGACGATGTGTCAATTTCGGGGCCGATCGCTATTTCAGTGGGCCTTGTTGCTCCCGTTGGCGGCTCCGGCC
>JAJAYH010000110.1 GCA_026786325.1 Alkalinema sp. CAN_BIN05
CGACAGATTGAAGCAAAGGCACTTCAGAAGTTGCGTCAACCTAAACGACGTAATCAGGTTCAAGATTATCTAGAAGCACTCACTTAGGTGATTTTGGCTGTTGGATTTTGATGGTTTTGGATTGATAATTGGTTGACAGAAAAGTAGGGCCGATCGTGATTGCGATCGGCCTTCTTTTTGAGACCATTTCAATCTCGTGAAAGTTGCTACACAGTAGAAAGATTCTTCACCCATCCGCTCCATGGCACAAACCATCAATCTTATTCTCGAAACGCGAGCCGATCGTAAGATTTCTGCCCGATCGACGGATTTTCCTGATTGTGTTGCAGTGGCTGAGACGAGAGAAGAGGCGATCGAGATCGCTTGTGTTTGAAATTGAATCAGAGTCTAAAGATGTGGTCGATTGACGAACTCAGGTGATGACAACAGACGGGAGGGAAGATGGCAATGTCTGAGGACGTAAAGCCGTTTCGTTGGAATGATAAGAAAAACATCCAGCTTCAGGCAGAACGAGAGATTAACTTTGAAATGGCAGTATCAGCAATTACTGAGGGTAATGTTTTAGATGTAATTGAGCATCCAAACCAGGAAAAGTATCCATCTCAAAGGGTTTTTGTTATTAGAATTAATCAGTATGTCTATCTAGTGCCGTTCGTAGAGAACGATAGGGAGATTTTCCTTAAAACGATAATTCCCAGTCGCAAAATGAAGAAAAAGTATTTAGGAGATTAGCACAATGCTTTCTTTAGATGAACAAGACCTCTTGGAATCGGTAGAAAACGATGAATGGCAGTCTGTCCCAAATCGAGAACAGGAGATTCAACGCTACCAAAGTTATGCCCGATCGCAGTTACTAGAGGAGATTAGGATTAACCTCCCTGTAAGCGATATTGAGTTGTTTACAGATTTAGCGCAGCAAACTGGAACTAATGGTCAGCCTCATTCTTTGGTGGAGATTATTCGAGCGTTGGAGCTTTCCCGCGAACGGGTCCGTCAAATTGAGTCAAAGGCACTTCAGAAGTTGCATCAACCCAAACAACCTAATGAGGTTTGAAACGATTTAGAATTACTCGGTGAAGTGATCTTGGCTTTTGGCTTTTGATGATTTTGAATTGACAACTAATTGATTAAGTTAAGATGGCCGATCGTGATTGCGATCGGCTTCTTTTCTAAGATTCTTTTAGGTAAATAGCTGAAGGGCAAATCTTATGGAAAAACAGCTAACAGTCCTTTATGACAAAGCTGGCGATATCCTCTACGTTAATACCTGCAAACCCTACTCCGAACAGGAATCAGAAGAACTTGGGGATGAAATTATCGCCCGTCTTAATCCAATTTCTGGCACGGTTGAAAATCTTGAAATTCTTTTCTTTGCTCACCGAACTCAACCACTTAATCTGCTAGAACTCCCGATCGCCCAAGTTCTCCAGTCCATTGTTTAATTATTCACTTCCTGCTCAAATTCATCGAGTGCAGCATAACTTCCAACAATCCAAGCCCGATCGATTGTCCTCGGTAACAAAATCCCTAAATCCAAATCAGGAAAAATAGGACTTCGAGAAACTTCAATATATCGATCGTTTTGAAGAATATAAATCTTCAACGTTCCTGCGTCATAAACCCAAAGTTCAGGAACGCCGATCGCCTGATAAGCTTCCAATGTAGTCTTAGACGTGAAATCAGTTTCTAGTGCTAAATCGGGCGGTGGGTCGCCTATTGTAAGCCGCCGTTTTCCGATCATTTGTTGATAGTTTTGAATGTAAAAGCAGGCATCTGGCTCAACACCTGCAATACCTATTTGTTTAAATGTGGTAGACCCAAATGGCTGATAGGGAATCTTGCGTAACCTCAGTAAAAGCTTCACCACATCCGATGTGAGATCACAAGGAATTTCATGTTCAGGAAGTGGCGACATAATCTCTAAGGTTCCGCAGCTATAAATCATTCGATCGGAAGAACGATCGCCCATTTCAAGCAACAGAAACTCGTAATCATCCCAACTGACATTATCAATAGTCACGCGACTGCCGGGTGATAGTTGAAGATTGCTAATTGGGGCGACGATCGTTCCGGAAACCATAGAGTTACTCCGTTTTGGTCAGCACGACTAAACCACGACTAAAGCATAAACTATGGTTTAGCTGGTGCCGGAACATCAGGCTTTGCGTCCGTTGGCTTATCACTAGGCTTCTCTGTCGGTTGCGCATCATTCGGCTTAATTCCACCCGTTGCCGGACTTGGACTCGCGATTGGACCTGCCGCCAAACGAGTGATTTGATCCTTAACTTCAGGCGGTGCAACACTCAACGCCTTATCAAACAGTACCTTCGCCTCAGGATTTTTGCCCTGCTCTTGCAACGTCAGCGCCTTGCCAAGATAAGCCTGAAAATCGTCCGGTTTCGCCTTAATCGCCGAATCAAAAACGCGCACCGCCTCATCAAATCGCTTCTGATTCGCAAAGGTCCGACCCAGCAACACTTCAATAGCCGTCGTATCGATCGCGCCTGGAGTGGCTTGGTTTACTTTTGGCGCATCCCGCAACGTATCTTGCAGAAGACCGATCGCCGCTTCAGGACGGTTTTGCTTAACTAAAAGCTGCGACAATTCACTCAAAATCTTCAAATCAGCAGGCTTCGACTTCAGGGCATCTCGATAAACCTGAATCGCACCTTCATCATCTTTTAAATACTGCTTCGTTCTCGCTAATAGCACCGCATAGTCAGGAACCCCTGGGTTTAGCTTTACTAACTTTTCTAAAGGTTCAACCGTTCCTTTGATATCATTCAGCCCACGTTTTGCATCCACAATTCCCCGCAACGCATTGGGATTCTCGGGTTCTCGCTGAAGCACAGACTCGTAGCCCCGCAACTGATCTTCAAACTGCTTACGTTGGGCATCAGGTGCTGGAGAATTCACCGAAACAGGCGCATTCTGGGGAGTATTTAGATAAGGAAGAACCGAAACGCCTAGCAATGCAATAGCAGAAAACGCTAGGACTATTCTGGGGAGCCATCGGTTGCGCTTTGTTTCTTCTGCCATGACAAAATCTCTGGGGGGTCAACTGCCAAGCGATTGTACCGCAAACTATAGAATCCGATCGCACTACTAACGATCGGATTTTTCACCCTAATGGCTTAACACTAGTTCAAGACAGGGCTTTGCATTCCACTCACTACAACAGGCTCATTACTAGATTCTAGTTTTGGTTTTGCTTCGACTTCGCGTATTTCAATGTGGTTCAGCAATGTCGAAACAAAGGCAAAAAGCAAAAATGGTAGCGACAACACCAAAATTAATCCCACAACTCCCAGCGCAAACACCGGACGACTGGCCCCCATTAATCCCATAGCCGTGGCTAGGCTGATAAAAATAACCAGTAACCAAACGATGATTTGACTGTATACATCCCCAAAGGACAGCGTACAGACTAATTTATAGCGACGTAGAACATCTAAACTTTTGATAGGGCTATTCATAAAAACCTCAGCGTTCCAATAATTGGACAAGCAATTGGGCAATCATCGATCGGTAATGATTCAGCTTAAAAGATCAATCTAGTTTTGTGTATTTTCTCAATCTTTATGCAGCATTCTTAATGCTTTGAAACATGCACAATCACGGCTGATACTGAAGCTTGATTAGGCATGAAGCCGATCGGTTAAAACTCTCAACCGATCGCACAGCAGCGCATAAAAGCCATCACTATCGACCGCACAAACCACGTCCACATTCGGCGCACGACCGGATACCCCATACCAATCCACAATGGTCCGTCCGATCGTCACCTCGCTTTGAATCTCCACTTCAACAAAGCACTTTCGCGTTTCAAACAGCGTTGGATTAATCAAATAGGCAATCACGCAAGGGTCATGGAGCGGTGCGCCCTCAAAGCCATATTGCTGAATATCGTGATGGCTATAGTCCTCTAAAAGCGTCGCAACTAATGTACCGATCGGATCTCCAATTTGCCGAATTTTTGCCAATCTATCGGGTGTTGCGATCGCCTGATGAGTTACGTCTAAGCCCATCATCACAATCGGAACTCCCGAAGTCATGACAATCTGCGCCGCATGTGGATCACAATAAATATTAAATTCCGCTGAAGGCGTGACATTCCCATGGGTCGTCGCACCGCCCATCATCACTACTTGGGCAATTTTCTCGATAATTTCTGGTGACTTTACCAATGCGATCGCTAAATTGGTCAACGGTCCCAGCGTCGCAATTTTCATCGGTTTTACAGAAGCCAACAATGTTTCAATCAAAAAATCTACGCCATGCTGAGGCGAGAGTTCGATCGTCGGTTCCGGTAAATTCACTTGGCCCAATCCTGTCGCCCCATGAACATATTCGGCGGTGACGAGCGATCGTAAGATCGGACGGCCACATCCCGCAAAGACAGGCACATTCAGGACTTGAGCCAATTCACAAATCTTGCGCGCATTCGTTTGGGTATGAACCAAGGGCACATTTCCGCCGACCGTTATGATGCCCCGCAGATTTAGCTCAGGCGATGCAAATGCTAACAAGAGGGCGATCGCGTCATCAACACCTGGATCGCAATCGATAAGAAGGTCGGTATCACAACCATTAATATCAAAACCATTAAATTGAGTCATTTGACTTTAGGATAAGTTCTTCTAAGTTCGACTCTCGACAAGCAGGCGACAAGCTGGGATTTGTTAATCATGTCATCAGAAGCGATCGAAATCCTCACCCCTGAAGAATCCCGCCGCACCATTACCCGTCTTGCATCTCAAATTGTCGAGCGGGCAGGCGATTTATCAACATTAGTCCTGATCGGAATTCATACCCGAGGGGTTCCACTAGCCGAGCGACTGGCGGCTCAAATTCAGCACCTTGAAGGCATCTCTATCCCGTTTGGGTCGCTGGACATCACCTTTTACCGCGACGACCTCGATCGGATTGGTGCCCGCACGCCTGAAAAAACAGATCTTCCCTTTGATCTTGCTGGAAAACAAGTTGTATTAGTAGACGATGTGATTTACAAAGGACGAACGGTGAGAGCGGCCCTTGATGCCATGAATGACTACGGTAGACC
>JAJAYH010000111.1 GCA_026786325.1 Alkalinema sp. CAN_BIN05
AACAGGTGCAAATTGCGATCGTTCAATTAATTCTCGAATGCTATCGACTCCAGTATTACTTGCTGCATCAATTTCAATTACATCTAGTGCATTGCCTTTGGTAATTTCTTGACAGACTTCACAAACTCCACAAGGCGTTGGGGTTGGACTAGTTCCTGCAATACAATTCAGTGATTTTGCAAAAATTCGGGCACTTGATGTTTTCCCCGTTCCCCGTGCGCCTGTGAAAAGATAGGCTGGGGCAATGCGGTTTTGGGTCAGTGCGCTGCTGAGGGTGGTTGCGATCGCCTCCTGGCCCACTAGTTGTGCAAAGGTTTGGGGACGGTATTTGTGGTGGAGAGGGATGTAGGTCATGGGGACGATCGGCAGCGAAAGACGAGATCAATTGTACGATCGATCGGGCGATCGTTTCCCTGGATTACGATGAGAAATTGGGGGAGATGCAATCGTGAGGATATTGTACGCGAAGCGAAGCAGAGGAGTAGTGATAGTTTAAAGCTCTAAATAATGCGGAGTGATATACTGTTAGGAAATACTAGCTTGAATTTTGGAGATTAATTTTTCCTATGAATGTTCTTGATCAAGTTCTAGAAACCGTATCAACGTTGTCTCCCGACCAGCAAGAAATCCTGATTACACTTCTTCAGCGGCGCTACTCTGAAAGTCGTCGCATAGAAATTTTAGAAGATGCTCAAGTTTCTCTAGCTAGTTTTCGTGCGGGTGATCTTCGCCCTCAGTCAGCAATTGATCTGATTGAGAGGCTTCGTCGATCGGTGCAAGACCAATGAAATTAGTTCTGACTCCAAAGTTTGAACGTGCTTATCGAAAATATGTCAAACAAGATAAACAGCTTCAATATCATTTGGAAGATGTACTTCGAGAGATGGAAATAGATATATCGGCTGGTAATTTAGGTACTCATAAGTTGAGTGGCAAGCTCAAGGGATTACAGTCTTGTTCTTGTGGTTATGATTGTCGGATTGTTTTTTCAATAGAACGAGATCCGGAGAGCGATGGTAATGTCATTGTTTTGCTTGATATCGGAACTCATAATGAAGTGTATTGAATGAGTGAAAATGCACTATTTATAGGTTTCTTGAATTCTCAATTCGATCGATGGCTTCGGCGAAAAGACTCTTGGTTAGGCGATCGAGGATTTTATAAGATCGGCTTTTAATTGAGTATTTGAATACTCCAAATCTTCTCGTTGGGTTGAGGACACAGCAGGCCATGTCCCTACAGATCCGGGTTAAAGATACTGTAGCGGAATGGCTTGCCGTGCCCCAAACCCAAGGGGAGAATTCAATAATTCCACCGACTTTATTAAATTCCCATTCCTTAGGCGATCGAAGTTGCTTTTGACGATCGCCCACGTTTAAGGGTCTGTTAGAATTGAAAGGCAGTCTTGAGTAGGTTTAGCCGATCCAACAAATTACGGTTGATATTCCTGAAGATTTGGCACTTCGCTTAAATCCGCTACGATCGCAGTTACCACAAATTTTGGGACTGGGTTTACGAGAGTGGAATTCAGAGATACCGAAGGAGTTTGGTGGTTTGTCTGAGGTTCTAGAGTTTTGGCAGGTTTACCTACGGCAGAGGAGACGCTGGCTTTGCGACCTTCTGAGGCATTGATTGAGCAGATTTCGGACCTTCTGGAGAAGAACCGATTGATCGGTTTAAATGAACAAGAAGAACGGTCATGGCAACATTATGAATATGTCGAACATCTTGTTCAAATTGCGAAGGCAACGGCGTTATTGAAATTGAAGGCAAAATGAGTGAAGGATATGTTTAGCGATCGCTTGTACGAGTTGTAATAAGTACAAGGGAAGAGATTTGGCTTCGATCGATCCGGTGAATGGTGCGATTGTATCAACCTCGGTGCGATCGGTGGACTGAGCATTTTCAGTTTCAGGCAGGTGAAATTATTCCATTGAGTGCGATCGGGCGGGTGACGGTGAGATTGTTGCAGTTGAATCGATCGATTCGTGTGTTTGTGCGTAGAGTTTTGGCTGAAAATCAAGTTTGGAATGCCCCATGAGAATGAAGAATGGTGAATGTAGAATGTAGAAAAAACTCTTCAATTCTCAATTCGACTTTCTCAATTCTTCAATTCCATTCTTCCAGCGTTCCTCATTTCGTTTCAATTCATTTTCTAGATTAATTTCAGGATTGATTGATTTTGCGCGGCGGATGAGGAAGGTGGCTTCGGCGAGATGACTTTTGGTTAGGCGATCGAAGTTGCTTTTGACGATCGATCGCCTGTCTTCAAATCGATCGAGTTTCCCCATAGGCCGCCCGCGAATAGAATTGCGGGCTAGAAAGGAAAGTCCCTCCGGGACTAAGAATTATTTATAAACCTCTCATTTCTTAACTGCGGAGTTGCTTTCTCTTGTAGCCCGCAATTTATTCGCGGGGATGGTTTGAATCGAAGACTAGTTCATTAACAGATTCTAATGACTGAACGATCGTTAATTCAGCATGATGTTGTTTTTGATTTTTCACATAGTCGATCGCCCCTTCTAACTGTTTTCCGCCCAATGTGAATACACCATATTCTCGTTGCCATCCGAAATCTTTATGGCCGATCGATTGATTTAAATGTCGTGAACTACCACCTTTGAGATGTTTGACAAATTCGGCGATCGAAATTTTAGGTGGGATGGACACAATTAAATAAATATGATCAGGCATTCCACCGATCCCATAACAATATGCATCAAGACGTTTGATCTTTTGGTGAAGATATTCGTGGAGAATGAGTTCGTGAACCGGGAGAATGAGGGGATGGCGATCGTGGGTTGCCCATACTAAATGGTAATAGGTGCGCCAGAGGGTCATGGATTTTCTGGGGTTTAGATAGCTTTGTTATTGTCCCCATGGATTACTTATGAATTGCTTATGCGTTGGCTGTGAATTGCCTGTGGGTCGTCCGAGAGACCACCCGCGAATAAATTGCGGGCTAGAAAAGGAAGTCCTTCTAGGACTAAGAATGACCTTGTGAATTTCTCATCTCCTAGCTGCGGAGCTGCTTTCTCTATTAGTCCGCAATTTATTCGCGGGGCGGGTTGGAAGCGAAGACTGTAATTAAGTGAATGCGATCGTCCCCCGCACGACCTCGTTAGAAACGTCCACCCGGTTTGACTACAGCCGATCGATCGCCGCAATAGTTGCCTTGAGAATCTCGTTGATTAGGATAGTCGCAAGGATGTTCCAGTGGCTTGAATCCGGCACTCTCGATCGATTTCACCGTAGCTGCGCTGCTGCTTTCCCACATTCGTTTTGCCGTGTCTGCAATAC
>JAJAYH010000112.1 GCA_026786325.1 Alkalinema sp. CAN_BIN05
CCCTTCAGCCGTTATTAAATGCGTCGAGTTTTGACGTAATTCATGCCCACGATTGGCTGGTGGGAGACGCAGCGATCGCCCTTAAAAATCGGTTTAAAGTGCCCCTAATTGCCACCATCCATGCCACTGAATATGGCCGAAACAATGGCATCCACAACGATCTCCAGCGCTATGTTAATCACAAAGAAACCACACTAATCTACGAATCGTGGCGCGTTATTGTCTGTACAAATTACATGAAGCGGGAACTCCAGCACGCTTTCCAGACTCCCCCAGATAAGCTAGATGTGATTTTTAACGGCATCTCCCCCGAGAAAAAACGGATTGATCCTACGATCGATCGCATCGCATTTCGTCGTCGTTTTGCCCAAGACCACGAAAAAATTGTTTACTACGTTGGACGAATTACCTACGAAAAAGGCATTCGCCAACTCCTCGATGCTGCGCCACAAGTTATTCAAGGCTTACAGGGCAACGTGAAATTTGTCGTGATTGGCGGCGGCAACACAGATTCCCTACGGCACCGATCGGCAGAACTCGGAATCCAGGCCCAATGTCTATTTACCGGATTTATGCCCGACATCGAACTCGATCAATTCCAAACCATTGCCAACTGTGCCGTATTCCCCAGCCTATACGAACCTTTTGGCATTGTGGCCCTCGAAAGCTTTGCGGCCAAAGTCCCTGTCGTCGTCTCAGATACGGGCGGAATGCCGGAAGTGGTGCAGCATGGTAAGACGGGCATTGTCACAAAAGTAAATAATCCCGATTCGATCGCTTGGGGGATTTTAGAAATTCTCAGAAATCCCGACTATGCTCAAATGCTGGTGAAAAATGCGTACGAAGATCTTGATCTTCGGTTTCGCTGGTCTCAACTCGCCCGTCAAACCGAACAAGTCTACGCCCGTGCCATTCACGAACGATCGCAAGTTGACTGGTAGCTTCAGTCTAGTCCTCGCTTCAGAACGTCCCTTAGTATTCTCCATGTCAAACCCAACACCCCGATCGTCCACCTTCAAGATTCCGAGCTTTAAAAATTCGGCACTCTTTGAGCAAGCTATGACCCATCGCTCCTATGCCCACGAAAAAACAAAATCAGGCACTCAACCGGGCAGCGATAATGAACGTCTAGAATTTTTGGGCGATTGCGTGCTGAATTTTGTCACGGGCGATTTTTTATATGAACATTTCCCAGACAAAGCCGAGGGCGAACTCACCACATTACGAGCGGCCTTGGTCAATGAAGCTCAGGTGGCGGCCTTTGCCAATGCGATCGGACTGGGGGAATATTTGAAACTAGGCGTTGGGGCCGAACGCGAGCGATCGCGCGATCGGGCCAGCGTTTTGAGCAGTACGTTTGAAGCCTTAATTGGTGCCTACTATTTGGACTGCGACGGCGATATTGAATCCATTCGTATTTATCTTGAACCCGTCTTCGAGTCTGTCGTTCCGGCTTTAGAACATACTGCCGCCCAGATCAACTACAAAAGCCAACTCCAAAACTGGGCACAGGTCCATCACCAGAAAACTCCTGACTACAAAATAGTCACCAGCAGCGGACCCGACCACTCCAAAACATTCACCGTGGACGTTTTGGTCGCTGGACAAGTTCTGGGCAGAGGCATGGGCCAAAGTAAACAAATTGCAGAAAAACTCGCCGCTCAGCAAGCACTGAAGAAAATCTCATGACGCTGATTATTGCAGGCGATCGCTCTGGCAGCGGCAAAACCACCATCACCCTCGCTATCTTGGCGGCTCTTCGTCAAAAGCAAATTGACGTGCAATCGTTTAAGGTCGGACCGGATTACATCGATCCCATGTTCCACGCCCGTATCACCGGACGGCCTTGCTACAATTTGGACCCCGTTCTCACGTCTGAAGATTACGTTCATCACACCTTTCACGCCCACACCCAAGGTCAGAGTCATGCACTAATTGAAGGCGTGATGGGGTTGTTTGATGGAGCCGCGATGCCCATGGGATTTGGCAGTACGGCCTTTATTGCGAAATCATTGAAGATTCCGGTGCTGTTGGTGGTCAATTGCCAAAGTACGTTCCAATCGATCGCCGCTCTGATCCATGGCTACCGAAGCTTTGACCCAGCGGTAAATGTCATGGGCGTGGTGTTGAACAAGGTCGCCAGCGATCGGCACCTCACCTTACTCAAAGCTGCGATCGAACCGCTGAATATTCCGATATTTGGTGTGTTGTATCGGAAAGATGAAATTAAATTGCCCGATCGTCACCTGGGCTTAATTCCCGCCGACGAATTGCCGCAACTTAATCAGGTCTTCGATCAATTGGCTGAATTGGGACTGCGATGCTTTGATTGGGATCAGTTGCTGCCGATGTTGACAACGACCCCTACATCTGTCGTTAAGCTGAATCAAGATGTCACTCCACTGGCCACGCCCGTTCGGATTGCAGTTGCTCGGGATGCGGCCTTTAATTTTTACTACGCTGATAATTTAGAACTGTTACAAACCCTCGGAGCCGAACTCGTCGAGTGGAGTCCGCTGCGGGATACTCAGTTGCCAGACGGAGTGCAAGGACTTTACTTAGGGGGCGGATTTCCTGAAATGTTTGCCGAGCAACTTGCCGAAAATGTACAAGCTGCCCGATCGGTGCGCCATGCGATCGCCTCTAAACTGCCAACCTACGCGGAATGTGGGGGACTGATGTATCTCTGCAACAGCATCCGAGATTTTCAGGGCCAAGACTATCCCATGGTGGGCGCGTTACCAACCCAAGCCATCATGGGCAAATCCTTAACCCTCGGCTACCGCAATGCTGTCGCCAATATTAATACTCCGATGCTGCGAATTGGCGATCGGCTCACGGGCCACGAGTTTCACCGATCGGAAATCACCACCTCCCCCATCATGCCGATCTACCAGCTCAAACGTTTAGAGCAATCAAAGAGCGAGGCTCCTATTTCAGAAGGTTGGGGGCGAGACAGTTTTCAAGCATCTTACTTACATCTTCATTGGGGAGCTACGCCAGAATTTCCCAAGCGTTGGTTATCCGCATGTCAGGGATGGCGCAAGAACGGGATATTCTAATAGAGATGAATTAGACAGTTTTCTGGACGTTCCCATGACCGGATTGGTTGAGCAACTGACTCAAAAACTCGCCTCCCTCGATCGTCAAACTGACGAACTGAAGGCGAAGCTCGACCTAACTTACGATAGTTACCTTAACGTCTTACAGCGGGTTCTACGTCAACAGGTGTTGCTGGCCTGCTACCACATTTGCACCGAAGGCTACCCCGAAGAATTCGTCAAACTTTCCATGACTCAGCGTCATGGCCTACAAACTCGTCTCAAAACTATTGCCAAGGATACTGGGTCTGCGCTGACAAAAATTTTAACCGATCCCCCGCCCCCGCCCGTTCAAGCCCCTAGCTTTTTTTCCATGCCCCCCGATCGTTTTATGGCGGATGACGACTTGGCGGACGAGGAGACGTTCACCATGGGCTTAGAACCGAGTTCATTGTCAGAATTTTCCGCAGGGTTTTCTATTTCGCGGGTAGAGTCGATCGGCGAAATGTTTGAAGATGACGATGATGAACTTGATGATGATCCTGACGACGAGGATTCTGACGAGGTGGACGAGTCGGATGATGATGAATCCGATCAGGAACCGATCGGTCGGCGACCGATGACCGAAGCCGATGCCCGTGAACTCCAATCCATTTTGGCCCAAGTTGCGGCAGCTATTACAGCCAAAGAACCCAAGACCCCGGTCGATCGTGTTTTGTCTTGGCAAGATGGAATCGAACGCACCATTCAAGACAAACTTTGCCAAGCGGCCTATCAAATCAACCAAGCCTTAAAAAACGCCGAACTGATTCCAAAGCAAGTTCCCGATCGTGCCCTAGAAGCAGCATCCCGAGCTGACGGGGATGGCGCAACCAAAATCCCTCATGTGATTCAGATGTTGGTAGAATTGGGCCGGGTTGAGTCAAAGTCAGACAATTCTGATAATCCCTCTGACAAAATCCCTCACAATGACGACGATTCTCGGGATGAATCCAAAGAACGATCGTCAACGGATTCATCCGGCAATGCCAATTCATCAAGAAATACCGCTGCCGATCGAAAACAACGATCATCAATGCAGCGAATTCCGACCTTAACCCATGTGACGGCGTTACAAATTCGTCTAGCTGAGGTTGAATTTCATGATCCACTGCTGATGCGTTGGCGGCGAGGTCTACGGGAACACAATCTAGAACTGCAATCCCTCACCCGCGAGTATCGAAAATATCAACGGAAACGATCGGTTGCTGAAGCCCAAGTCGCATGGCGCTCGACCTGGCTGAATGATGTTTGACGGAGAAAAAAAAACTGGTGAAATTTGAGCTTAATCAACCGGATCTAAAGATTGCGATCGTTGGCGATGTTCATGACCAATGGGACGAGAACGATCGGGATGCTCTTCATGAGCTGAATGTGGATCTCGTTTTATTTGTCGGGGACTTCGGCAATGAATCAGTAAATATCGTGCGTCAAGTTGCGGCTATTGATATTCCCAAAGCCATAATTCTAGGCAATCACGATGCTTGGTACAGTTCTACCCGCAAAGGTCAAGAAAACTGTCCCTACGATCGAAAGCTAGAAGATCGCCTTCAACAGCAGCTCGATCTTCTAGGCGAGACCCATGTGGGCTACGGCAAACTAGATTTCCCCGCATTCAATCTTTCGATTGTGGGCGGACGACCGTTTAGCTCTGGTGGATCCGAATGGAATAATAGACGGTTCTATCGAGATCGTTACGGCATTCATAACATGACCGAATCTATTGCAAAAATTGTCGAATCGATCGACAGTGCCGCCTGTACTCGACGAATTCTAATTTCCCATAATGGACCCGCCGGATTAGGAGCAAACCCTCACGATCCCTGTGGCAAAGACTGGGAACCGATTGGCGGCGATCATGGAGATCCAGACTTGCAGGCCGCGATCGCGCAAACTTTTCCCATCGGCAAACCCCTTTCCCTCGTCACCTTCGGCCACATGCACCATCGCCTGCGGAACCGTCTCGGCGATCGTAAGCGGTGGTGTGTCACTCCAGAAACGGCCTACTTGAATGCAGCCTGCGTTCCCCGCATTATAAAGACTGATACTGGGGTTCAGCGATTATTTTCCGTGGTGACGTTGCAAGGTCAGGCGATTACGAGTGCGGCCATTGTCCGGCTAGATGCCAGACATCAGGTCTGCGATCGGGATGACTTAATGGGGTCTAAGATCTCTGGTGTCTGAGATATTTGATTCGATCGAGCCTCTTAAAAGCCAGCCTTAAAACCATAGAAAACTCCTAAAATCTTCAAATGATTTGAAAAGTGTGAACAATGTCGCTACTATAAATAAGGCGATCTGGATAATTCAGATTTTCGTGCCTGGAGAGGTGGCAGAGTGGTCGAATGCGTCCGACTTGAAATCGGATGTACGGAAACGTACCGTGGGTTCGAATCCCACCCTCTCCGTTCTGTTCTTATCTGTATCTGTGTGTATCTGTCTCGTAATATCGTAGATTTGCAACGTTACGTAACGGATTTCCCATAAATCTCATCTGGAAACGCCCGAAAGTAGATAAACTACCAGTACGATCCAGTAAAGACAGCCCTTTAAAAAAACATCTCCTATGAGCGTAGTCAGCCAAGTTATTCTCACAGCCGACGATGAGTTGCGGTATCCCACCAGCGGTGAACTCAAGAGCGTGCAAGAGTATTTTCAAACCGGGGCACAGCGAACCCGCATCGTTGCCACACTCTCCGAGAATGAGAAAAAAATCGTTGCCGAATCGGTTAAAAATCTCTGGAAAGTTCATCCTGAGTATATTTCTCCCGGTGGAAACGCGTTCGGAGGTCGGGAGCGTGCGCTTTGTGTGCGTGACTATGGCTGGTACCTTCGCCTTGTCACTTACGGCGTTCTGGCGGGCGACAAAGACCCGATCGAGAGCATCGGTCTAGTAGGAGTACGAGAAATGTATAATTCTCTCGGCGTTCCCGTTCCCGGTATGGTCGATGCTATCCGATGCCTCAAAGTTGCGTCTTTAGGCTTGCTTAGTGAAGGGGATGCTGAAAAAACAGCGCCTTACTTTGACTTTATTATTCAGTCAATGTCTTAATTGTTGGTGTGATTACAGGTTCTTGTAGCCATCCACCTTGGTTATTCTGAAATAAGCTTCAACTGCATTTTATGGTTGAAGCTTATTTCATATTGATTCTTAATTAAAAGTCCCTAGTCGATCGGCTTCAAGCAGTCCTACACTAATGAAGATTGTGCGAAGTACGTTTGAAATATTACAAATTTGTCCACGCTAAAGACAGTAAAGGCTCCATCGGTTAGTCCCCGTTCTCTTAACCTACCTCTTATGTTTTCTACGAGTAACAGTTACGCTGGGCCATTAGTCAAGAACTTGTCTATCCGATCGTTGCGCTACCAAAGCCATCCCCTCACTCGCCTCATACGCGATAGTCTCGCTCCAACCCTTCAATCCGTCACAATTCTTTTGGTGGGACTTGCGCTTTGTACCCTTGTACCTAATTTGACGGCGACTATTGACATTCCAGCCCAGACATCAAAGAGTAATTGATTCGCCATAGACTCCATGGTCTCTGATGTCTAAAGGATGAAATATGATTGAAATTTTTCTTGAAATGGCACGATCGTAAGGATTTGGCGTTAATTGTTGCGATTCTGTCACAAAAGAAGTCATTTCTACATCAATTTCTTTCGGTTTACCGCCATAATCTGCCCGTCACCTAGAGCTTCGTGGTTTAATAAATGTTGCGAGAGTTAGGTTTTACGCCGTTTTCGGAATGCTATCCATTCTCAAAATTTCGGGTTTTGCTCCTTGGCCATCGCACTGAGTGCTGACTCCGGATTGAGTGTTGTTGTGGATCGTCTCGTTACACATCGGTAAAATTGAGTTTTAAGGGACTTGTGTCCTTGAAGCCCTAGCTAGTAAGCGCATAGTCGCTGATTTTATCCAAGAGAACAAGCACCGAAGGAGTCTTAATCGCATGTTCACTTACACTAAGCCGACCGTTCGCCATATTAAGCCGGACGACCTCAACGGGCGTTCCCTTGTAAAAGTGGTGTACGTAGTGCTGGAGCCGCAATACCAGAGCGCCATTTCTGCGGCTGTAAGATCCATCAACGCCAAACACCCCGACATTGCGATCGAGATAAGTGGCTACCTGATCGAAGAGCTGCGAGACAATGGCAACTACGAGGACTTTAAGCGCGATGTCGCTGAAGCCAACATTTTCATCGCCTCCCTAATTTTCCTAGAAGACTTGGCCGACAAAATCGTCGCTGCTGTCGAACCCATCAAAGACAACCTTGATGTATCGGTGGTGTTCCCATCCATGCCTCAGGTCATGCGCCTGAACAAAATGGGCAGCTTCTCCCTCGCGCAAATTGGTCAATCCAAGAGCGTCATCGGCAGCTTCATGAAGAAGCGCAAAGAGAAATCTGGCGCGGGTTTTCAAGATGCCATGTTGAAGCTGTTGCGGACCTTGCCCACTGTGCTGAAATTCCTCCCCATAGAAAAAGCACAAGATGCACGGAACTTCATGCTCAGCTTCCAGTATTGGTTGGGTGGCAACGAGGAGAATCTGGAAAGCTTCTTCTTGATGTTGGCTGATAAATACGTGTTCAACGGCAAGGATACAAAGCGATCGGAGAACAACGAAACCGCCGCATTCAGCTATGCCGAACCCATCACCTATCTGGACATGGGCATTTGGCATCCGCTAGCGCCGACCATGTACGACGA
>JAJAYH010000113.1 GCA_026786325.1 Alkalinema sp. CAN_BIN05
CAAGCTTCATGGCGACAAAAGTCGGAGTGGTCGATCGGGGATCAACGCCTTTTTCGTCGCGGTAGCCCGGAACGGATTTGGTTTTGATTTGTCCGGCGGAATACTGACCACGAACGGCAGAGTTTTCCAGATTATTCAAATCAGCCAAGAGAGCAGCTTGCAAAACATATACCTTATCGGTCCGAATGGCATCGGCATCCAGGGAATTTGGGGGTTCCATGGCGGTGAGAGAGAAGACCTGCATCAGGTGATTTTGCATCATGTCACGCAGGGCACCCGCGCTTTCATAGTACCCGGCGCGATCTTCGACTCCGACTGTTTCAGCGACGGTGATTTGAACGTGGTCAATATATTGCCGATTCCATAGCGGTTCAAAAATGGCGTTGGCAAACCGGAAGACCAGTAGATTTTGGACGGTTTCTTTGCCGAGGTAATGGTCAATTCGATAGACCTGTTCTTCGCGGCAAACCTGATTGACAATCCGGTTGAGGGCTTGGGCGGATCCGAGATCTCGTCCAAAGGGTTTTTCGATCACGAGTCGGGTTTTAGTAGAGTCTTCCAACATGCCGGACACGCCGAGCTGACGAATCGCTTCCGGGAAGAAGTTTGGGGCGACGGAGAGGTAGAAAACACGATTGCCTCGGGTGTTGCGCAATTCGTCGAGTTCGGTGAGAAAGGCTTTTAGCTTTTGGTAGCTCAAGGGGTTGTCGATGTCGCCGGAGCAGTAGAATAATCCTTTTGAAAATTCGTCCCAGAGGCTTTCGTCGCCAATCCCGTCCGAAAATTCGGTGATGCCTTCACGCATTTGGTTGCGAAAATATTCGTGGGACCAGTCGCGTCGGGCGATGCCTACGATCGTTGTTTCGGGGGGGAGCTTGCGTTCTTTTCTGAGTTTGTAGAGTGCGGGGACCAGTTTTCGCTTGGTCAAATCTCCCGAGGCTCCAAAGAAGACGATGATATTTGGCTCTGGGATGCTCTGCTGCTGGAGTCCAACGCGCAGTGGATTTTCCCGAAGCGGAGTATCAAAAAGTGCTGTCATAGTTAGGATTGGAAGTGAGTTGGGGGAATCGGGGAATGAAATTTGGGTTGCTATCGAAAGACCCGATCCCCCTAGCCCCCTTGAAAAGGGGGAACCAGAATTTACTTCTTAGTCTTTCCTGTAGAGGGGAACTAGAATTCCGCTCTTAGTCCCCCTTTTCAAGGGGGATTTAGGGGGATCGGGTCTTTGGTTACAACCTACGAGTTTTAAAACACCGTCTTAGTTATGCGGGCTATGCAGCGGCGATCGCATCAATTTTGCCTTGTAACGATTTCATTAAAGCGTCGAAGGGTTGGACAAATTTAACAATGCCGTCCTCCAATAAATCTGCCATGGTTGCATCTAAATCGATGTTCACATCTGAATCCTTCAAGCTGGCAATCAGTGCGATCGCTTCGTCTACGTTGGTTTCAATCCGATCGCCTACGTCACAGTGATCCACGCAAGCATCAATGGTTTGTGGGGGAAGGGTGTTGACGGTATCGGCTCCGACTAGCTCATCCACGTACATGACATCGCTGTAGGCGGGATTTTTGGTGCTGGTGCTGGCCCAGAGTAGTCGCTGAACTTTGGCTCCCTTGGCTTCTAGGGCTTTCCACCGATCGCTTTCGCAAATTTCTTTATAGGCTTTGTAGGCCATTTTTGCATTAGCGATCGCGACTTTACCTTTAATGCCTTCTAGCTTGGTTTTTGTCGCATTAGAAATGCCTGCCACTGCCAGTTTCTTGTCGAGCTGGGCATCAATGTTGGCATCAATTCGGCTGAGGAAGAAACTGGCGACGGAGGCAACTTTGCTGATGTCTGCGCCTGTTGCGGCTAGCTTTTCAAGTCCTGCAATGTAGGCCCAGGCGGTGTCGATATAGCTTTGAAGTGAGAACAGCAGAGTGACATTGACGTTAATGCCTGCTGCGATGACTTCCGTGACGGCGACGAGTCCCTCGGGGGTTCCGGGGATTTTGATCATCACGTTGGGCTTGGCGAGAACTTTGTTATAGCGTTTCGCTTCGGTGATGGTGTCGCTCGTGTTGGCGGCTAAGGTGGGCGGGACTTCGATGCTGATATAGCCGTCGAGGGCGTTGCTTTGATCATATACGCCTCGGAAGATGTCGCAGGCGTTGCAGATGTCTTCAAATACGAGGGATTCGTAGATTTCCATCAACGATTTTTTGGCCTTAATTCCGGCATCAATGGCGCTGTCGTAGACCTTGTTACCGACGATCGCTTTTTCAAAAATCGCAGGATTTGACGTGATTCCCAATAGTCCTTTGGTTTCGATGAGTTGGGCTAGCTCGCCGGATTCAATTAAATCGCGGGCTAGGTTATCCATCCAAATGCTTTGGCCCAATGCCTCGATCGCAAGAATCGGGTTGGCGCTGGGTTTTGTGGCAATAGTCATAATGAAAAAATCTCCCGTTCATCCGGCTTGGGGTGAAACGCTGTGAGTGATGCTTAACGCTTACTAGTCTTCGTAACCTTAATTATATTAGGAAGACTACGGAGCCGTGACCGCAGCAATACTAAAGATTAAATAACAATTAGAGAGTTGGTCGAGGTTTGAATTGTGGGGATCGCTCGGCCATTGCTGTTTCCGTTACAGAGGTGTCATTACTGCATAGATTTTTTGCAAAACGCTAGCAAACTATACAAATGAAAGGTCGGATTAAATCGACTGTTTTCTTGACCTTGAAGATAAAACCCTGGATCGATCGCTTTGAGTAGGTGGGGAAATTCGATGGCGGTCTCTCGGAATGCATTGAAATCATCCCAAAGTGTTGCCGTATTTCGTGCGTGTAATTCTGTGGTAATCCATTCGACGGTGCCGTTCCATTGCGATCGGGTGACGGTTTGGGCGAGCGGAATGTCGGGGGTGAAGTCTACGCCTTGGTCGAAGCGGTAGGTTTGATCGCAGAATCGTAAAATGCAATTTCGGGCGGGTAAATGTAAGTCGAGAACCAGCGCGTAGTCTCGGACTTCTTCCTTACGCGATCGGGCTGATATCTGGCGGCGCAGAGGATCGAACTCTAGTGGGCGATCCAAAATCGGTAGACGACCTTTGACCCATTGTCCGACTTCTGACCAATCAAAGGACACGGCTCCTGTTTGACGATCGCTGTTGACGCAGACTAGTTCGACCTTGGGCGTTTCGGCTTGGACCAGTTGCACTTGAAAGAGCTGGGGTGTTGCAAAGTTCGCAGATTTGATCCAAAAACAGGGAATGCCTTGTGCTTGTAATTGTTGGCCGTAGAGCTTCATTTCGCCGATCGGTCCCATACGATAGATCCGCCAACCCCGGCTTGGCATGTGGGTCCGGGCGCTGTAGGGATCGACGTTCATGATTTGGGCTAGGGCTAGGGCTGCGTTGCTGCGATGAGTGGGTTCGATCGCTTCTAAGATTAGAATGCCCTGTTGATTTTGGTCGGGTGTGGAGATAGCAAGGGCAACTTCGCGCCGCCGTTGTTCTTGGTCCAGAAGGGCGACGCGATCGAGTCCTTGGCGGGCTTGGGCCATGATTTTTGGAGTGGAGAGCACTTTTAGCAGATGTTTGTAGGTGCTGTCTGCTTGGGTTAGGTTGCCTGCGATTTCATAGAGTCTGCCGCGATAGAGTTGAACTTGGGGATTTTCGGGTTGGAGTTGCCAGAGTTGTTTCAGGGCGATGGTGGCCGATCGGTAGTCTTTGCGATCGAAGGCTTGAGCAACATCGTCTAATAGTTTTTGGATGAGTGATTCTGACATAAAAATTCTCTTATTAATTTAGAGCAACCTAGTTAACCCCATTTTGCACAGAATTTTGAAAGTTGCGTTATTTGTCGATACGTACTCTCTTCGGCATTGTTTTTTGTTAGATAGAAGCTCTCGCCGGGAATATTAAGTTCAATCGATCTGTGAGACGTTTGGCTATGCATGTGATTGTTCTGGAGCTGTATCCGTCCTCACAACGAGGCGGACAAGAGCGGAGTTTGCTGGATGTGACCCGGACATTATCCGATCGGGGACATCACATTACCCTCATTCATAC
>JAJAYH010000114.1 GCA_026786325.1 Alkalinema sp. CAN_BIN05
AGTATGTAAGGTTCCACCTAAAAATGCTCCAACAACGCCTAGTATCATTGTTGATAAGAATCCACCGCCTTGCCCTCCTGGATAAATCGCTTTTGCGATCGCACCTGCAAGCAAGCCCAAAACAACCCACGCAATAATACTCATATCGTTGACCTCTTATTAAGTACTAAACAACAATTCAGTTAATCTATGATCGCAACTTAACTGCGTTATTAACCTTATCCCTTGCATTTGACACTACATTTCGTGCTGTCGCCACGACTTGTTTGGCTTTCCCTGCAGCCTGATCTTCAGGACTATCAGTTAATCTGCCGATCGTATCTTGTACTTTCCCTTCTACATTTAGAAGCGCATTTCTAGCCTTATCTTGCAAACTGACATTAGATGAATATTCCAGATGATTTTGTGCATTTGCTGTTGCACGACTCAGGTTTGCTTCCGCTTGTTTCATCTTGGCCGATAGTTGATCTTCCGGATCTCCCGTCACTTTAGCGACGACATCCTGGACCTTAGATTCGACAGTCTTGGCAGCAGCTTTAGCAGTGGCATTAATATTCATGGTGATTCTCACGGTTGATTTTTTTACGAATTGCGTGATGCATCAATTGGTTGATTCATGCGTGATTCATGCGTGGTTCATGTGTAGTTCGCAATTCATTCATTCAATATAGAATGTATTTTTTAGGGAGGATTCTCTCTAAAGTAATGTGGGAAGAAATCTAAATGTAGTCATCTAAAGTGATTTAAGCAATGGTCTAAATAGGGCGATCGTCATATGAATGATGTCACGATCGGACATTTCCGCCTTAAAATAGATAGCGATCGCCCCTTATAGCAAACTCTTAGCCCCATGATCTCTGAGCCGATTCCTGAGAAATCCGAACCCCTGAATTTTCAGTCGGTGTCCGATCGCGTCCCACCCCAAAATCTAGAGGCTGAAGAAGCTATCCTGGGTGGGATTTTGGTCGATACGGAGGCGATCGGACGGATTACCGATATTCTCGAAGGTGATGCGTTTTATTTGGCGGCTCATCGTCTGATTTATGAGGCCGCATTGACCCTGCACCAGTCGGGTAAGCCTGCTGATTTGATGACGGTGGCGACGTGGTTGGGCGATCGTGGAACTCTCGATAAGGTGGGCGGTCAGAGTCGGTTGGTGGAATTGTACGATCGGACACCTGGTGCGGTGAACATTGATTTGTATGCGCAATTGGTGATGGATAAGTATTTGCGACGGCGGTTAATTCGGGTGGGGAATGAGATTTCAGATTTGGGGCACGATACGGCTCAAGAATTGCCTGAAGTTATCGATAGTGCCGAACAAAAAGTTTTTAATATTACTCAAGCCCGTCCTCAAGATGGTTTAGTTTCAACGGCGGAAGTATTGACGCAGACTTTTGCGGATATTGAAAGTCGGGCTATTGGCCAAACGTTGCCGGGATTAGCCTGTGGTTTTTACGATCTCGATGCCATGACCCAAGGTTTTCAGCGCGGTGATTTGATCATTGTTGCTGGTCGTCCGTCAATGGGAAAAACCTCAGTCGTTTTGAACATTGCTCGTAACGTTGCGTCTTACCATAAGCTTCCTGTTGCAGTTTTTAGTTTAGAAATGTCCCGCGACCAACTTGTTCAGCGTTTGCTTTCTAGTGAAGTTCGCATTGAAAGTAGTCGCCTCAGAGCTGGCCGGATCAGCGCTCAGGAGTGGGAACCGTTGGCTCACGAAATTAGCAAACTTTCTCAACTTCCACTGTATATTGATGACACGCCAAACTTGACCGTGACTGAAATGCGATCGCGTTGTCGTAGACTTCAAGCAGAGAGTGGTGGAGCGTTGGGATTAGTTGTAATTGACTATCTTCAATTGATGGGTGGTAACAGTGAAAATCGAGTTCAAATGTTGTCTCAAATCACACGCGGACTAAAGGGATTAGCACGAGAATTGGCAGTGCCCGTAATCGCCTTGTCACAGCTCAGTCGAGGCGTTGAGTCACGGACTGATAAGCGTCCCATGATGTCAGATTTGAGGGAGTCAGGTGCTATTGAGCAGGACGCAGATTTAATTATGATGATTTATCGCGATGAATATTACAACAAAGATACTGTCGATCGTGGTATTGCTGAATTGATTATTAACAAACATCGTAATGGTCCGACAGGTACCGTTAAACTTCTCTTTGAGCCGCAGTATACGCAATTCCGTAACCTATCGGCATCTAATCAATAAGTTATGAATTGCCCGATCGCCTACACCATCCGCGAAAGTCCACGGGCTAAGCGGATTAATCTCAAACTCTCACCTCAAGGCAAACTGGAAGTGGTGATTCCGATCGGATTCGATCGGCGACAAATTCCAGATATCATTAAAACTCATGAGCATTGGATTGAACGAACTAGAACTAAATTGATTGCCCAACCACAACATCAATCGGGTGAAAGTACTCCTAAAACCATACAATTTCTGGCCACTACCGAAAACTGGACGATTGAATATACTCCTGCCAACGTTGTCAGTATTCGGATGAGTGAACTTCCTGAGACTCTCATTCTATGGGGAAATACTACCAATGAAATGCTCTGTCGAAAAGCATTACGATCGTGGCTGACAACCCGTGCTGAAAAATTCCTTAGTCCTTGGCTGCGAGCGTTGAGTAGAGATTGTGATTTACCATTCAATCAAATTACTGTGCGTGGTCAGAAAACTCGGTGGGGCAGTTGTTCAAGCGATCGGAATATTAGTTTGAACTACAAATTACTATTCTTGCCGCCTCAAGTTACACGATATGTTTTAATTCATGAATTGTGCCATACAGTGCATATGAATCACTCAAAACAATTTTGGCAATTAGTTCAAAAAAATGATCCCCTGTATAAACAGTGGGATCATGATTTAAAAAACGTGAATCAATACATTCCGCAATGGTTGCAAGACTAAGAGTTTTAGCGCTTATTTGCCAGCAAAGACTGCCGCCGCCGCCGCCACACCCGCACCCGGAGTCACACACACGGCTCCGAGTTCAAGTAATGTCGCCTCGATCGCAGCGATCGCGGTCAGAATATCCCGATCGCTGACAAAACCCAAATGTCCAATGCGAAAGATTTTACCTTTCAATGCATCTTGACCACCCGCCAAAACAATGTCGAATTTCTTCTTCATCACCGATCGGATTTGTTCCGCATCCACACCCGTCGGCATCACTGCTGTAATGGCAGGGCTAGAGTTCCCCTCTGGTGCATAGAGTGACATTCCGAGCGCAGTCATTGCTGCACGGGTCGCACGACTATGACGATCGTGACGGGCGAAGATGGCTTCGAGTCCTTCTTTTCTCATCATTTGCAGGGCAGATTGCAATGCAAAAATCAAATTAATTGCAGGCGTGAATGGAGTGGTATCTTTGGCCGCATTCTTACGATACAATCCCAAATCAAAGTAATACCGTGGGAGTTTCGCTGTTTTGTATGCTTCCCACGCCTTTGCACTCACAGATACAAAGCCTAATCCCGGCGGAATCATATAGCCCTTTTGGGAACCCGATGCCACTACATCCAAGCCCCAGGCATCAACTGGAACGCTGCAAGCCCCCAAACTAGTAACAGTATCAACAATGATCAAAGCACCATGCGCCTTAACGTGTTTGTTAATGGTTTCGAGATCATTAATTACGCCCGTCGAAGTTTCACTGTGGGTAACAATGACAGCTTTAATTTCCTTATTTGTATCGGCTTCTAAAGCAATGCGAATCAGTTCTGGGTCCAGCGGTGTGCCCCAGTCATTGGTAATGCGTTGGGTATTCAAACCGTAGGCATCGGTCACTTCTGCCCATCGTTCACCAAATTTACCATTGGACCCGACGATCACTTTATCACCGGGACTGAGGAAGTTGATGATTCCAGCTTCCATCACACCTGTACCGCTAGCGGCCAAAATTAATAGGTCATTTTCGGTTTGGTGCAGCCATTTTAGGTTTGCTGTCACCTCCGCAAAAATAGCGCTAAAATCTGCACTACGATGCCCGATCGGGTGTTTTGCCATTGCCTGCAATACTCGCTCAGGCACGGGAGTTGGTCCCGGAATCATCAGCATTAATTTGTCATCCATAACCAGTTCTATCCTGCAATAATCGATCGCTTTGTTATTATTGCAGGCTGCGTTCACCCCGGATAAACCAATGCAGAGTTTATTTTAAAACTTTGTTATGCGCGACACGGAACTTTTAAAGCCGAAAAACGTTAGTATACTGAAGTCTAAATTTCTACCCGCTCTTCGCTACCTTGTACAGTCTTAATTCATAGAGTTCCAGAATTCATGCGATCTTCTAGCTTCTCTCTCAGTTTGATTAGTTTGCTATGGTTTGCTACATTCCCCGCCACTGCCGATACCTTGCAGACCTGGAGCTTCGATCGATCGCGAAATCAACTGAATTTTACCACAGATGAAGGCGTACAACCCATAGCCCAGCTTGTTCCTAGCCCTGCACGGATTGTAATTGACTTACCTGGAATTCGACTCGATCGCCCCAAAATCAATCAGCTTGTGGGCGGCAATGTCAAAAGTATTCGGATTGCTAAATTTGAACGCCAAACCACACGATTGGTCATTGACTTAGATCCCGCCTACACCGTAGATGCTCAAAAAGTCTTAGTACGCGGCACCAGTCCGACCCAATGGACTGTACAACTGCCCGAATTCCAAAGCGTAATTCCAACACTGACGAGTAATAATCCGATCGCTATTGCCGTCGCAACCCCGCCCCCCGCACCGACCCCGCCACCTAAAAGTTACAGTACTCTCATTCCCGCAGGGCAACAACTCACCTGGCTGAAAAACCGTCTGAGTAGCATTCGTAAAACCTATCCAAGTTTGAGTACAGGATTACTTTTTGTTGATTTGGAAACTGGGGAT
>JAJAYH010000115.1 GCA_026786325.1 Alkalinema sp. CAN_BIN05
GAATTTGGTACGAAGATACGCCAATATAAGATCAATAGACCCATGAATAAAGAAACAATTGCGGCAAATAATCCCACATAGGTCGAAAGGCGTAATGGTACTTGAGAAAATGAAACAATGCCATTCATTGCGAGTTTAAATGATTTCCGAAAGGTGTATTTGACCTCTCCAGCAAATCTGGCATCACGGCTAAAGGGAACAGCCGTTTGATTGAATCCTACCCACGATCGTAATCCTCGTAAATATCTGGTGCGCTCTGGCATTGAATTTAATATATCAATTACCGATCGATCGATTAAACAAAAGTCTCCTGTGTCTGTCGGAATTTCGACATCTGCTAATTTTCGTAAGATTCGATAAAACCAATAGGCGAGAAACTGTTTCCCCCAAGATTCTTCAATGCGTTTTGTCCGCTGAGCATAGACGACTTGAAAGCCCGATCGCCATTGTTTAATCAATTCTGGAATCAATTCTGGTGGATCTTGTAAATCTGCATCCAGAATTATTGCCATATCACCACGCACAAAATTTAAGCCCGCTGTGACGGCGATTTGGTGGCCGAAATTACGGGCTAAATTGATGTAGCAAATCCTGTTGTCCTGTTGATGAAACGATCGTAACAGCATTAAGGATTGATCTTTACTGCCATCATTAATCAAAACTAATTCAGTGGGTACATCCAGTGTATTCATCACGTCAGTTAAACGTCGAACCAGCTCTGGAAGTGTATCTTGCTCGTTGTAGAGTGGGACGATTAGGGAATAAATTGGGTGCATTTAGGAATTAAGTATTGAGTTCTTATAGCGTTGAAAGAACAGACCTTAATCTAGTCACAATACGATCGATTTGTTCTTTTTCAATAATCAATGGTGGCGAAAGAGCAATGATATCGCCTGTTGTACGAATGAGTAAGTCTTGTTCAAAACAATTAACAAGTGCTTTGTATGCCCTCGCGCCGGGAGAGCCGGGAATAGATTCTAATTCAATCCCTGCAATTAGACCGATCGTCCGAATATCAATAATACAACTAATATCTTTAAGTGATTGCAATGCATCTTGCCAATAGGGTGCGATCGTAGCGGCTTTGGTAAATAGATTTTCGTTCTGATAAATATCCAATGTCGCAATGGCGGCGGCACAGGCGAGAGGATGACCAGAATATGTATACCCATGGAAGAGTTCAATAGCGGCTTCTGGTCCCTGCATAAATGCATCTCGAATACTCTCTTTAGCAAAGACGGCTCCCATGGGAACACAGCCATTCGTGATGCCTTTAGCAACGCAGATCAAATCAGGAATGACATTGAAATAATCGGCAGCAAAGGGCGTACCCATTCGACCAAATCCGGTAATCACTTCATCAAAGATCAATAGAATGCCGTATTTGTCACAAATCGATCGTAATTTTTCTAAATAGCCTTTTGGGGGAATTAGAACGCCCGTTGATCCGGCCACAGGTTCAACAATGACGGCTGCAATCGATGAAGGATCATGAAGAGTAACAATACGTTCTAAATCATCGGCTAGATGTGCGCCCCATTTGGGTTGGCCTTTACTATAGGCATTGTGTTCAAGATTATGAGTGTGCGGTAAATGATCAACGCCTGAAAGCAATGGTCCAAATCCTCGGCGATTCGTGGCAATGCCCCCGACGGATATTCCACCAAATCCGGTGCCGTGATAGCCACGTTCTCGACCAATTAAGCGCGTTCGGGTAGAGTCGCCTTTTGCCCGGTGATAGGCGATCGCAATCTTTAGTGCGGTATCAACGGCCTCGGAACCAGAATTCGCAAAGAAAATTGCATTCAAATCGCCGGGAGTGATGTGAGTGAGACGATCGGCCAGTTCAAACGGCCCTGGATGTCCCATTTGGAAAGTGGGCGCAAAATCTAAGGTTTCGATTTGATTTTTGACGGCTTCTGCAATAGTACTGCGGCCATGCCCCGCATTCACACACCACAATCCCGCCGTCCCATCCAAAATTTCCCGGCCTTCGATATCTTTGTAATACATGCCCTGTGCAGAGGCCATCAGCCGAGGTTTGGCTTTGAATTGACGGTTGGCGGTGAAGGGCATCCAGAAAGCGTTGAGATTGGGATTCATGGTGCTAGTGATGAGATGAGCTTTGATGAATGTTGTGATAAGTAAGACCCGATCCTAACCTCCTTGTGAAGGGGAACTAGAACTCAATTCATAGTCTCTCTTCACAACGGAGAACTAGAACTCAATTCATAGTCCCCTTTCACAAGGGGATTTAGGGGGATTGGGTCTTACTTAAACGCTAGTCGCTTTACGACGACCGCGAGTAGCAGATGATTTTGTTGTACTCTTATTTGTTGATTTAGTGGTTTCTGATTTAGCCGGAATTTTATCAGTCTTACTCACTTTTGACAAACTAGATTCACTAGCACTAGATTCACTACCAGTCTTGGATTTATGACCACGAGCCTCCTTCTCATCTGGTTCGTTCATCGCATCCACCGCAGCATTGGCACTAGTCAACGTTGTTTCCGTTAATTTTCCGATGACGCGGCGTTTGCCATTTTTCCCCCGACGTACACCAGACAGATAATATTTCAAGGTTGATGGACTAATCTCAACACCTTGCTTGGTCAGCATTGTAGAGATTTCAAGGTAATCGTAACCCCGATCGAGAGCTAAGATGATTTGATCTTGCAATGCATTGATAGCTTCGCGCAATGACCAGATTTCCTTGGGCTTCTCTGGCAAATCCATTAGCGTTAAGGAAGCTTGTGAAATAGCAGCCTTCGAGACGAGTGTAGCAGTCGGAGAACGACGTTTTGCTCCAGCCATTAGAATGTTCCTTTTGTAATGTTGGCTTAGTAACTTTGTTGCGTAACGTTATCTAATGTATACCTCGATAATTCAAAGTTGACAAAGTATTTTTCTTTTTTCTCGTCTCCAATCTAAATTTACCTTTTTATTGATACTCCGATCGTTTCTAAATTAGCGATTATAGATATATGGCTTCGATCGATTCGTTGAATATATTGTGAATAACATTACGATCGATTTAGCGTTTCGATTAGCAGTCAATATCCCTATATATGAATGGTTTTGGCGATCGTGAACAAAATAGGTGCAACAAGTAATGCAGGCAAAAATGAGCTAACTCGAATGGGCACCAACTCTAGTAAGTTACAGCCTATGCCCATGACCATCAATCCGCCCACTCCAGAAATGAGCGCAACACATGGATCACTACTGGGATTTGGGAGGACTTGGGCAAGGCTACTGGCCACAAGAGAAAGACTGCCTTGATAAATCAAAGTCACCAAACTAGAGAATGCCACACCAATGCCATAGGTACTGCTAAATGCGATCGCTGCCAGTCCATCTATCACCGCCTTAACTGTGAGAATTCCAGGATCGCCATTCAAGCCATTGTTCAAACAGCCTAAAATCGCCATAGGGCCAACACAGAACAATAAACTTGCCGCAACAAACCCGTCCGTAAACCGTCCGCCGCCTTTGACTCGTTGCTTCAGCCAATCGCCCAATTGCGTCAGTCTAAATTCAATTTGTAATGCTTCCCCAAGAATGCCGCCAATTACGATCGATAGCAATCCCAAAATCGTGCCATCCACAATCCCAACCGTTGCATTTCGCATTGCCCCAGCCATGGTGATGCCCAGAAAAATAGTAAATAATCCTAACCCTTGGGTTAAGACCTGCTGTATTCTGATTGACATTCGTCCTCGCAAGCTTAGTCCGATCGTCGTACCCAGAAGAATGGTGAACACATTGATCCAAGTGCCGCTTGTTTTTTGCCAAAGGGAGAGCATAAAAAAACCGATGATGGTGTAGATAGATTAAATTTACAGTAGAGCCTTCAAAATGACCTGACTCACTTCTTCGTTGCCCACCGCATTGAGATGAATATTGTCGTGGTAGAGCTGTTTTGCATTACCACTAGCCTTAAATGGTTCTAATAAGTCAATATAATTAATTCCTTCTTTTTTGGTAAATTCATACAAACGATCGCGGGCTATCAGTTCATAATTACGAGAATTTCCGTCCACTTCTCTCAATAACGGAGTCATGAGCATTAAGAATTTGGCATTATTGTCCCGGCTTAATTTGTGAATGGCCTGAATCGCTCTTAAAATCTTCGCCACCCGATCGCCCTCTTCATTGTGAATCGCCTGTAATTCCTGCGAAGGCGGGAGTTTAGACAAACGATAGCGCTCGATTAATTCACCGATTGCTCCCATGGGTTTACGATCGAGATAATTTTTTTCACGCCCCACCAGGAGACTATTCGGAGCCGTACCAAACAAATCGTCAGTATTAATAATCAGAATCAACATATCTGCATCAAAAAGACCAAACTGGCGCAGATATTCCAACTCATTGCGCGGGGACCAAGAATTGGCCGAGGCATTCAGAATTGTAATAGTTGCAATGTCGGTTTGGTTCTCCTGAATTTGATTCTCCTGAAGATGTCGCTTAAACCGTTCAGAAATAATAGAGTCTTGCGGATTCCACCAGCCGCCATTTGTCACAGAATCGCCAATGAAAAAAAAACGCCGTTCGCCGGGAATTTTACGATCGCTAATCTCATCACTACGCATCGAATAACGATTGATCCGAATACTATTGCCATTCCGAATAACGTTTTGATTCGGTGCAATCAAATAGCCCATTTTTTTATCTGCTTTATACAAAAGCGGATTGCCTAGTCCATAGCGCGATCGTAAGACCACTTCAAGAATTAGAAGTAAAAGAATAATTAATGCACTGATGGTAAAAAAATGCTTCATAAAGATTCAGAAAAACTATAAATTGAGCGTGCAGCGATCGGAGGTAAAATATATCTACTTATTTTTCTATCTTATGCTGCAACGAATTTGGGAAGGCGTGTTGGTGATTATGGCTGATACTAAGCTCGGTATGACTAAAACAGATGGGGCCGATAGTCCGGTTTGGGTTGGATTATCGACCGTCATCATTTTGGGAACGATCGGATTTTTAGTCTTGTGGGCGATCCGATCGGCTTATTTGTTTAACTAAACTCTACCAACGCACTCCCTCAACCTCTTAGCTTCTCCAGTACGCTGATATCTTCGAGGGTAGAGGTATCACCAGAAATCTCCTGACCCGCAGCAATCGCCCGCAGCAATCGCCGCATAATCTTACCCGATCGAGTCTTGGGTAAAGCATCCGCAAACCGAATTTCCCCAGGACGAGCGATCGCGCCAATTTCTTTCACGACATGTTTTTTCAGTTCTTTCATCAACTCATCGCTGGCTGTATGGCTGCCTTCCAAGGTGACAAATGCCACAATTTCTTCACCCTTGAGATCGTCAGGTCTCCCAACGACCGCTGCCTCGGCTACCGCTGCATGTGACACCAATGCTGACTCAATCTCCATGGTGCCCAATCGGTGCCCTGCCACGTTAATCACATCATCCACACGGCCCATCACCCAGAAATAACCATCTGTATCCCGGCGCGCCCCGTCTCCAGCGAAGTAAATATATTTGCCATCAACAGGCGCAATATGTTCCCAATAGGTTTTGCGGAAACGATCGTCATCGCCATAAACCGTGCGCATCATTCCCGGCCAAGGATGACGAATTGCCAAATAGCCGCCTTCATTATCCGGCACTGAATTGCCATCCATGTCAACCACATCCGCCAGAATTCCAGGGAACGGAAGGGTTGCAGAACCAGGTTTAGTTGCGATCGCTCCTGGTAATGGCGTGATCATGATGCCGCCTGTTTCGGTTTGCCACCAAGTATCCACGATCGGGCAACGCTCGGCCCCAATTACTTTGTGATACCACATCCAAGCTTCTGGATTAATTGGTTCACCGACGGTTCCAAGCAATCGGAGCGAAGTCAAATCTCTTGCATTCGGATGCTCATCGCCCATTTTAATAAAGGCACGAATGGCGGTCGGTGCGGTGTAGAAAATGCTCACCTTATGCTTTTGAATCACATCCCAGAATGCACCAAGGTTAGACGGACGCGGGGCACCTTCATACATTACCGTCGTCGCGCCGTTGGACAATGGACCATAGATCACATAACTATGTCCCGTAATCCAGCCGACATCTGCCGTACACCAGAAAACATCCTTTTCCTGCAAATCAAAAATCCATTTACAGGTCATATGAGAATACAGGTTATATCCGCCTGTTGTATGGACCACACCTTTGGGTTTGCCCGTCGATCCGGAGGTATAAAGAACAAATAAGTTGTCTTCTGCATCCAATTCTGCCGCCGGACAATCACTATCCACCGTTGCGATTAATTCATGCCACCAATGATCGCGCCCCGATTCCATGCTGACCTCTTGCGCCGTCCGTTTGGCTACAATCACGGTTTCAACTTTCGTTTGACCATTGGCAATAGCTGCATCTACCGCAGGTTTCAAGGGAACAATAACATCCTTACGCCAGCCACCATCGGCAGTAATCACAACCTTGGCTTCCGCATCCACTAACCGATCGCGCAACGCCTCGGCACTAAATCCACCAAACACAACCCCATGCACCGCACCAATTCGGGCACAGGCCAACATTGCAACCGCCGCTTCCGGGATCATGGGCATATAAATCCCAACCCGATCGCCCTTCACCACGCCCATCTTCTTCAGGAC
>JAJAYH010000116.1 GCA_026786325.1 Alkalinema sp. CAN_BIN05
CTTCATGACGATTGATCAGCGCAGCACCCAGAACAGTCTTGGAATCTTCTACGCGCTGAAACGCCCGAGTCCCGTTAGTCGTACTCACAAAAAGACGCTTACCCGCCATGCCTTCCGTCGTACATTCTAGAGGCGAATTCCCAAAATCAAATCCCTCAACCTTACTTCCCCCACGTTCTCCAGCCCGAATCCGCTTCGCCGAATCCCAATTCTCGCTTACTGTCATCAACGTATCCAAATCACTAAAAACTTGGACGGCCTCAGCCCCTACATTCAACGCGGTCACGATCGTAGTCGTGGCGCGCAGGACATCGATCACAATCGAACAATCAGCAGTATTAATAGTAGGCGTTTGCTCAGGCGTATGATAAACGAATAGCTTCATGATGTCGGTAAAACGAGGAATTCCTGATAAAAATAATGACTACCCAGAGAGCTGAGTTCGTCCTACACAATAGTCGATATCCGTAACTGATGCGTAACATTTCTCCACTAGTTTCCATCAGTTACAGACAATCCAATTCGTTACAGACAATCCAATTCGTCTCTGTACAAATATAATTCAATGACTGGTCCCACTCATCCGCTTCAAAGCTTTCGACGACTCCAAAGTCAAACGTGATCCCTACTGTCGGGATCGATCGCCATTCAGTCTGTGCCAATAACCGATCGTAAAATCCACCCCCATACCCAATTCGGTTCCCCCTCCGATCGCATCCCACACAAGGCACCAATATCAGCCCCACATCTTTGGCCTGAAGCACGGGCGCTGTTGCCTCGGGTTCTAAAATACCAAACGCACCCACCACTACCCTATTTCCCGGTTCCCAACGGTGCCAGACCAGTTGATTATCTACGCAACGCGGAACACCGAATGGAATAGAGCGCGATCGTAACGGCAGCCAGAGATTAGACAGATCGGGTTCTTGGCGAATACTGAAATAGGCAAGGACTGACAAATGGGGCTGCGACGGAAGGTTTTGTAAAATTTTTTGAGATATTAAAGCATTCCGATCGTTCCAATCGGTCGCATTCATTGCAATTCGACGGCGCAGAAGGTCTTGACGAAGAACGGCTTTATTCATACTTTACCCACAACATAATGCTGATAAATGATCGATCGTTTAGTGAGATGGCTACAATATCTACGGCGACGAAGTTAAATCCGTCTTTATTCCTTACTCAATATTCTTTATTTGCGCCATGCCATGAAACTCATTGTTAAACAGGACACTATCTTTAAGCAATATACTGTGAACTCCAGTCAGCTTGCCGCGAAAGATAAGGTAGCCGTCCGATCGGGCCGGAGTTTTGAAATCCATTCCTGGAAGCCAGCAGGCAAATTTCATTGGAAAGTCGCACTAGTTGATCAGTTCCTCGGAAATCCAGCCCGGAATACTTGGTATGTCTTCACCCCCCACATCCAACTGATTGACAGTCGTGGTAACGCAGCTACGCCCCCGGCTGATCCAAAAATCACGCTTCCCAAGCCTGCTATCCGTGTACCCGCAAGCAAAAAACTTAACGTCCCCTATCACTATCAACTCAACAATGCGGAAAACCCACGGGGAGCTTGTAATGTGACCTGTTTTGCAATGGTGATGAACTATTTCAAAATTCGTAAAAGGACGAATGCAGCTCAGTTAGAAGATGAACTGTATCGCTACATGATTGACCAGAATCTCAGTCGCCATGATCCAGGCGATTTGGCAACAATGGCCCGCGCCTATGGATTAAAAAATGACCTGACATTACGAGGCAGTCAAGCAGATATTCGTCGAGCGATCGCCGAAGGAAAACCCTGTATCATCCACGGTTACTTCACAAGCTTTGGCCACATTGTGACCGTTCTTGGCTACGATTCCACAGGCTTTATTGTCAATGATCCGTTCGGGGAATGGCATTCCTATGGCTATGAAGAAGGTCCATATGGCGAGGAATTACATTACAGCAATACACTCATTCAAGGCACTTGCTCACCAGAAGGCAATGACCACATGTGGATCCATCGCCTATCACTGACCTGATTACCCAGCTAACGGATTCAAGCTAGATCTCGCTCTGGCAGATTTAGCTCACGACCTACGGAGCCAACGGGAAGACACAGTAAATTGTCACCTTGGGTCTTGATCATGCCTTTTTGACGCAATTTACCCATGAGACGAGTCACAGTGACACGAGTTGAGCCGATCGCGCTACCAATTTGAGCATGAGTCAAGGGAAACGGCAGGCAATAGCCATCTTCCGTAGGTTCGCCGTATTCCTCAATTAATAACGTCACAAATCCTAACAAACGATCTATCGTACGACGTTGGCCTAGGGTACTGAGCCAGAGAAGCTTACGTTGGTGCTGATAGCGAAAGGCCTCCATCACTTCTCGACGAAAATGAGGCCAGTTCTCTAAATCATGCCAATACATCCACACAACCGATGTCTGATCAACATGGGCGTAGCTCTCAAGCATAAAAAGCGATTGGGCGATGACTTCAAAGGGTTGACCAGCACCAACAAATCCTAAAAACGCTTCTTCTGGAGCCATCCGAGCGGCCCGTGGTCCTGCGGCTGAACTCACTTGTGCGGTCCCCACCAGCCGAACAGCCCCGCGCTGAACCAGGTAGAGCAAACCGGGACGAGTAATAATTTTCTCATCTTTGTTGAAGGTACGACATCGGTAGTGCTCCTGTGCCCAATCGATGATGCGCTGCCACGTCAGAAAGGGGCGAGAATTGTCGGATTGAGATGCGGCTGAATACATAGCTGGATTGATATGAAGGACTGGAATCGCCTTATGGCACAACGACAGTAGTAGAAAACGTTCAGTAACTAAACTTGGATTATGAATGCTACCAGTCTACGTATATTGTCACAAATTCGGCTTTATAGTGCAATCTATCCTCGGGGAGACGCTGCGGATATTACGGAGGCTATTGATTCAATTTGGCCGATCGAATGGGATCAACTCCCGGTACTTTCCCGGATAGATATTCCCTTAAAACGGTTACCAGGTGTCAACCCGTTACGATATCAATCCGCAATATCTTTAATGCTATCAGCACGTCTAGGTCAGCCTTTCGAGACAATTGTTCAAATTATTTGTGAACGTGCAGGCTCTGAAGTTCCCCAATTGAGTGTGGGGAATGTTGGGTGGATTACATTAACGTGGGAAACACGTTCCCTTTATGAAACATTAGATCGCATCTTTGCAGAAGACCTGCCGATGTCATTGAATCCATTGATACCTTTTTGTTTATGGCAGACCCATGCTCGATGCCGATCGATCCGATCGCAACACAAGCTATTAGATCTAAAAAGTAACGATCTAGACCTAGACCAGCCCATGCCTGAATCAGCCCAAGCATTACTTGAAGCCCTCATTCATCTATTGGATCGACTAGAGGATCCTCTGCGACCTCTAATGGGCAAGGCATTGCAGCGAGAAATCCATCAGATTTGTCAATGTTTTGATCAAGTTCATGGACAGATGCCGATATTTAATCCCCATCTTTCTGAATCCGACTGCTATCTTTTTTATCGGTTGTTGGGCTGGCTTCAGGCACTGCTCGCCCGTTGTAGCCATATTGAGATGCACTCATGAGGCTAATTGAAACGGAACCGAAGCCTATTGATAAGTAATTACTATGGACTTTTCGCAGAACAAGGGATGACAAATCTGGATTCCTTCTATATATTAAAGGGGTGTGAGGAGCGAACTAAGAAAAGGGCACCGAGACGAAACACGGTCAGTCGTCGGTGCCTTTTTCTATGAAAATTTTTCAAGTAGTCTGAGTTTTAGCAACTGCTCCTCATACAAGAATTTACGACAGCAAAAATCGTTGAAGCACTTGAGCTACACCATTCTCATCTACATGGGGAGCCACCCAATCAGCGGAAGCTTGGACAATAGTCGGCCCACCACTCATAGCGACTCCGATGCCTGCGTAGGCCAACATTTCTAAGTCATTACAATTATCCCCGATAGCCATAACTTGATCAGCGGACAGCCCTAGAATTTCTTCGGCTAGATATTTCACCGCAGATCCTTTATTCGATTGGGGATGGGCCGCTTCTAGGAAGTGTGGTACGGAGGTAGTGAGGTAGAGATCTTCAAGATTGTGACGATCGCGCAGGTCACTCAAACAGGTTTGAACTAGGGCTTCGTCGTAGCTAATTGCTAGAATTTTGGTCGGGAGAGCGTCTCTAGAAAGAACGTCCCGAAAATCACCAACGATCGTAGGTTCGGTTTCACAACGATCGCAGTAATCTTGACTATCTGCCGATAACTCTCTGAGGTGAAGCCGATCGTCGATATAAAAATGGACCGAGATCCGATCGCGCAGATGTGGTTGCTCATAATAATCCAAGACTTGCAAGGCTAGTTCGGGTTGGAGCTGGAAATGACGCAAGCGTGGCTGACCTGGTTCCTGAATCCAGGCTCCCTGATAGGCTAACAGCGGCAATGTGGATTTGACTGCCCCATGAAATCTCTGGGCGGATTTATACATTCGGCCCGTGGCAATAGCGACCTGAATGCCTCTAAGTTGGACGGCGGCGATTGCGTCTAGGAC